>CAIZMS010000198.1 GCA_903934155.1 uncultured bacterium
CTTCAACCGATGAGGTGCTCCACGGCTATGCATTGCCTCCCTCCCTGCAGACGAGCGATGCCACCAATACCGCCCTGTTACCCGAATCTGGGGCCAGTCTTTCCACCATGGTGGAATCCTTTGAACGGGAAATCATTGTTGATGCCCTTAAGCGGCATCGTGGTATTGCCGCCTCCGTTGCCCGGCATCTTCAAACCACCCAGCGGATCATCAATTACCGGATCAAGCACCTGGGGATTAATCCCCAGGATTATCGCCAGTAAGGGGTAGCGCCAGACAGAAATGTCGGGATCAGGCTCGGGGAGACAAACTTGTCTTCTCTGGCATGCTGTTTGATCCGCTCGCTTGTAATTTTGCGATATTTCTTTTCCCTTCATAACCTATTCTTTTACAGGGTATTACAATAATTCTGTAGGCGCTAGATCGTCAAAGGAAGACTTGTTGAACCCCTGCTTGGTACAGCCCGTGCTATCACAGAATTAATGGTCTTTTTTTGATTTGAGTGTGACTAAAATGAAGGGAGCCATCTTACACCATGAGTAAAGGGAGCGGAAAATGGATACAGAAATTCTCATTATGGTCGCACTTGGCACGGGGCCGCCTGAAGGCGGTACACCAACGCTATCAGAACATGGCCATTCGAACCGTTGGTGTACCGGCTTCAGCCGGTCTTCGAACCCTGGTTCGGTCTAAATGCGAATTGCTGTCTTGGATGAGGGCAGGATGTTGGGTTGTACTGGGATGTCTGCCATTTACCGGGGTTTCCGGAGAGGCGACCTCGATGGGAATGAGTCCGGTTGTCGCGTCGTCAGGTATCAGTGCGGCGGATACCGTGTGGGTCTTGCTGGGAGCCGCCCTGGTCATGCTTATGACGCCCGGGCTGGCCTTTTTCTATGGCGGTCTGGTTCGGCGGAAGAATATCCTGTCGATTCTGATGCAGTGTTTTATGATGCTTTGCATCATCAGTCTCCAGTGGGTTTTTTGCGGGTACAGCCTGTCCTTTGGGCCGGATCTGTCGAGCGTGATTGGGAGCCTGGACTGGTCCCTTCTCAAAAACGTGGGAATGGGGCCCTCGGACTATGCCCCCACCATACCCCACACCGCCTTTGTCATCTTCCAGATGATGTTTGCGGTGATTACGCCGGCCCTGATTGTCGGTGCCTTTGCGGAACGCATGCGGTTTTCGGCCTTTGTGGTGTTCAGTCTCTTGTGGACAACGTTGGTCTATGATCCCGTGACCCACTGGGTCTGGGGGAAGGGCGGCTTTCTGGGGGCTCTGGGGGGTATGGGAGCGGTTGATTTTGCGGGGGGTATTGTGGTGCATATCAATGCTGGTATGGCGGCGCTGGCCGCTGTCATTGTCCTGGGCAAACGCAAGGGCTTCCCCGATGCCATCTCGCCGCCGCACAATCTGCCGGTTGCCGTCCTGGGGGCGGGGCTTCTCTGGTTCGGCTGGTTCGGGTTCAATGCGGGAAGTGCCCTGGCGGCGAATCATGTCGCCGTCAATGCCTTTATGAACACTCATATTGCCGGGGCTACGGCCGGGCTGGTCTGGTCCATTCTGGATTGGCTGAAGTTCGGGAAACCAACGACACTGGGAATGATTACCGGTGCGGTCGCCGGACTTGCGGCGGTTACCCCCGGAGCCGGTTATGTTGATCTGTCGGGGGCGGTCTGGATCGGATTGTTTTCGGGGATCATTTGCTGGTTGGCGGTGACGGCGCTCAAGGCCAAATACCAGTATGATGACTCGCTGGATGCCTTCGGGGTTCACGGGGTGGGCGGTATTTGGGGAACCCTGGCGGTGGGGATCTGGGGAACCAAAGCGGTGAATCTGGCGGGGGTGGATGGCCTGATCCATGGCAATCCGATCCAGCTTTGGCTTCAAACCAAGGCGGTCGTGATCACCATGCTCTACTCGTTTATCGTATCGTTGGTGCTGTTCAAGGTTGTGGATTTCGTGTTAGGACTTCGCGTGAATGAACATGAGGAGGCCATTGGGCTGGATCTAACCCAGCACCGTGAGGCCGGATATACCCTGTTGGATTAGGAGACATCATCATGAAGTATCTTGTTGCCATTATTCAGCCCGATCGGCTTGATGAAGTGTTGAATCTGCTGACCAAGAAGGAGATTCATCTGGTCACGGTCAGCAATGTGGTTGGCCGCGGGCGGCAGAAGGGGATCGCCGAAGTGTACCGGAGTCATCGCGAGGCGGGCACACTTCTCAAGAAGGTGAAACTGGAAATTGCCGTCAACGATGAGTTTCTCCAGCAGGCCAAGGACGCGATTGTGGAGGGAGCACGAACCGGGCAGACCGGGGACGGCAAGATTTTCGTTTTCGATATGCAGGATTGTCTGCGAATTCGAACGGGAGAAACCGGCCCGGTCGCGATTGGCTAAGGGCGTCTAGCCCGCAAATTTCCGGAGATATTTTGCCGAGACCGTGAAATCCTTCGGCCAGGGGGCCTCCAGGAGAAGCGGGAGTCCGGTTGCCGGATGGAGGATTTCCAGGCGTTCAGCATGCAGGGCCGGGCGCGCCATTAAGGGGCGTTCGCCCTCCGGCTTCATCCGGTAATCGCGCTTGAGCTGTGACAGCAAAAGCGGGAACCCGTTGCCATAATCCGTATCCGCCACCAGCGGGCATCCGATTTCCTTCAGGTGTGCCCGGATCTGGTGAAATCTTCCCGTTAACGGCTCAACTTTGACCAGTGAATATTTTTTAAACGATTCAACCAGGGTGAATCGTGTGATGGCTGATTTCCCGCGGCCACGGTCTACAGACATAAGCTCAGGACGCGCCAGATTGGGGGCCAGGGGAAGATTAACTTCCACTTCAGGGGTTGGCAGGGATCCGCAAACCAGGGCTAGATAGCTCATTTTCGGATGCCGGTCATGGAACTGGCGGGCAAGATTGATGAGAACCGGTTTGCTACGCGCCATCAGGACGATTCCGCTGGTCCCGGCATCAAGACGATGGACATTCGCCACATAGTGAAGGTCGTGCTTCTGAGCCCAGGGGCGCTGAAGTTTGATTCCCGAGTGAATCAAGCCCATCAAGTTCTCGGGTGATTTATCCCGGAGATCCGGGGCCACCAGAAGTCCCGCAGGTTTATTGACGGCCAGAATATCCGCGTCCTCGCTCAGGATCTCGACTTCAGGCCAAAGGGTGCTGAGACGCAGTAATTTTTCGTTTGGAATTCTTTTCATAATAAAACGAGGGAGGTGAGGCTCATGATTGAGCCGGTTTGAGCTTCATCATGCAGTCAGTGAGGTCCTGAACCCGGAAGGGTTTGGGAAGCACATCCTTGAAGCCGTGGGACTGAAAAGACAATAGCATGTTATCAATGGAAGACCCGCTCGCCATGATGGCGTAGACTTGGGAGTCCAGAACACGCAATTTCTTCAGGGTTTCCAGTCC
>CAIZMS010000199.1 GCA_903934155.1 uncultured bacterium
AGGAAAGACTCTCTCTTATTTTGAGGTCAAACCTGTCCAACCGATGGGGGGAAGCTCACTATATGGGCAGCACTTTGCAGAAGAAGCTCATTCCTCTCTTCCATTACGCGCTGAATCCGGGTGGTGCGCTCTTTCTGGGGACGTCTGAAACCACGGGCGATTTCAGCAGTCTGTTTTCCGTGATGGATGGCAAGCAGAAGATTTATCTGCGCAAGGAGGACTTTATCGGTGCCCGGCGCGCGATCATCGACCAGTTTGTCCCCATCCTGACGGCGGTGAATGCGTCGTTGCCGTCGCGAGGCGCCGAAAAGACATTTCACTCCAACAAGCCGCCCCTGCGCGAACTGACCGAATCGGAGCTTTTACAGCAGGTCATCGCGGCGGGCGCGCTGGTCAACGGACAGGGCGACATTCTCTATCTCCACGGACGAACCGGCATGTTCCTGGAGCCGGCCCCCGGCGAGGCAGGCATCAATAATATCCTGAAAATGGCGAGGGAAGGGTTGCGGAACGACTTGGCCATGGCCCTGCACAAAGCCGCCGGAACCAAGGGGACGGTCTGTCATCCGGGACTGCGTGTCAAAACCAATGGCCACTTCACCACGGTCAACCTGACCGTTCGTCCCGTGACGACCGGCGCAGGCGCCTCGTTGGCGTCGCCATTGTACCTGGTCATTCTGGAAGAGGCCGGAGAGCCGGGGCAGGTCCCGGTCGTCACGGAACCCGCCGGATCCGACAAGCTCCCTGTCGATGTGCGCATTGAGGCGCTCAAGGCGGAATTGCGGGCTAAGGAGGAATACCTTCAGAGCGCGAACGAGGAACTGCAGAGCTCCAACGAGGAGCTCAAGTCGTCCAACGAGGAATTGCAATCGGTCAACGAGGAGATGCAATCCACCAACGAGGAGTTGGAAACGTCCAAGGAGGAGTTGCAATCGCTCAACGAAGAGCTGTCCACGGTCAATGCCGAACTGCAAGTCAAGATGCTGGATCTGACGCGGGCCAATAACGACATGAACAATCTTCTGTCCGGCACCGGGATCGCCACCGTTTTTCTGGATCATCAACTCCGCATTCTCCGCTTTACCCCGACCGCCAGCGAGATCATCAACCTGATTCCGATCGATGCGGGGCGGCCGGTGGCTCATATTGTGTCCAACCTGGTCGCCTACGATCGTCTGGTGGCGGATGCTCAGAGCGTGCTCGATACGCTGATTCCCAAGGAGGTTGAGGTGCAGACCCTTGCGGGTAAATGGTACACCCTGCGGATCCTGCCGTACCGCACCCTCGCCAATGTGATTGAGGGCGCGGTGATGACCTTTGTGGACATTACCGAGATTGTGAAAACGCGTGAGGCGCTGAAAAGCGCCAATGACCAGATCCGGTTGGCGGTGATCTTGCGTGATGCGCATGATGCCATCACTGTGCAGGATTTAGAGGGGCGCACCATCGCCTGGAATCCGGGTGCGGTGAAACTGTATGGCTGGAGCGAGGCCGAGGCGCTTGCGATGAATGTCCGCGACCGTATTCCCAAGGGGCTGAGGGCCGGGGCTTTGACCACGCTGATTCAGTTGAGTCGCGCAGAGGTTCTGGCGCCGTATCAAACTCAACGGATGACCAAGAGTGGTGCGATTGTGGAGGTCTCGATTATCTCCACCGCGTTGGTGAACGAGGCCGGTACGATGTATGCCGTCGCGACCACGGAGCGGAAAAGTGAGGCGGCGAACGGCTGAATTGACGGGACATGAACAGGGTACCCGAATCATGGATAGATAAAATTTGTGAATCCGGTTACTGGGGGAGAGTGCGATGAGCGATCACGCAAAAATCATTCGTCAACAGGCGGAGGAAAAACTGGCGGCTCAGGCGATCACCGCCCCTCCAGCCCGGCCGGAGGATGCCGAGCGGATTCTTCATGAACTGCGCGTTCACCAGATCGAGCTGGAGATGCAGAACGAGGAACTGCGCCACGCACAGCAGGAGCTCGACGCAGCGCGTGAACGCTATTTCGATCTCTACGATCTCGCGCCCGTGGGCTATTTCACCCTCTCGGGAAAGGGTCTGATCCTGGAGCCCAATCTTACCTTGACGATCCTTCTGGGCGTCGCCCGGGGTGGTCTGGTCGCGCAACCCATCTCCCGGTTTATCAGCAAGGACGACCAGGGATTGTTTTACCGGTTTCGCCAGCGACTGCTGTCGACTTCCGCGACGGGGCCGACTCCGGCCGGGCCGGGCGCCGCACAGTCACCCTGCGAGTTGCGGATGGTTCGAGGCGATGGGGCGTTGTTCTGGGCGGAGCTGATTGCCAGTCCTGCCCCGGATCAGCACGATGAGGCGGAGCTCCGGGTGGCCGTGGCCGATATCACCGGGCGCAAGCGGATGGAGGAGGAGAAGGCCGAACTCGAAGCTCAGCTTGTCCAGGCCCTGAAAATGGAGACCGTCGGCCGCCTGGCGGGGGGTGTGGCTCATGATTTCAACAATATGCTCATGGCCACCATGGGGTATGTTGAATTGTGCCAGGACGGGCTTCCGGCGGAGCACCCGATGCGCTGCTACCTGGATGGAATCATGAAAATCTCGCAGCGCTCAGCCGATCTCGTCAGGCAATTGCTGGCCTTTGCCCGCAAGCAAATCATTATGCCCAAGGTTCTGGATCTGAATGACACGGTGGGGGGAATGTTGACCTTGTTGCGGCGGCTGATTGGAGAGGATATCCACATGGTCTGGAGTCCGGGTGCGAGTCTGTGGCCGGTCAAGCTCGACCCGGCTCAGGTCGATCAGATTTTGGCGAACCTTTGTATCAACGCACGGGATGCCATTACCGGGGTTGGCGAAATCAACATTAGCACCGCCAATCGCAGGCTTGATCAGGTCTATTGTGCCCGGCACGAGGGACTCTCTCCCGGGGAGTATGTCATGCTGGTGGTCAGCGACACCGGGTGCGGCATAACCAAGGATATCCTCGACAGCATCTTTGAGCCGTTTTTCACGACGAAGGACATCGGGAAGGGAACTGGTCTCGGGTTGGCCACCGTGTACGGCATCGTCAGGCAGAACCACGGTGGCATCGAGGTGGTCAGCGAGCCCGGGAAGGGGACAACCTTCACGATTCTCCTGCCCCGGATCGGGGGTGGAGTCTCGGGGGTGTCCCCCGTGACGGCTGGTGAAGTTTCCCGTGGCCGGGGAGAGACGATCCTTCTTGTGGAGGATGAGCCGACGCTGCGCATGACATGCGGTCGGTGCCTGGAGCATCTCGGTTACAAGGTTCTGGCTGCGGGAACGCCTGCGGAGGCCCTGGAGGTTGCGGCCCGATACACAGGTGACATTCACTTGCTGCTTTCTGATATCATCATGCCGGGCATGAACGGGCGGCAACTGGCGGAGAAGTTGTTGGCGCTCCGGAAAGGGATCCCGTGCCTGTTTATGTCCGGTCACGCGGCCGATGTGATGAAAGAAGTCGGGATGGGTGGGGAAAAGGTGAATTTCCTGCAAAAGCCGTTCCCGCGCGATGATCTGGCGCGCAAGGTCCGCGAGCTGTTGGATGACCGGCGGGCAGTCAGCCCTGTGTGAAGACGGTGTCGCCGTTTTTGACCTTCAGTTCCGCTGCGACGATGTCACACTTGGCCTTGAGGAGGAAATAGTAGTTGCCTCGTTTCCCGATACAGGTCTCGAAATTGCCGTGTCCCTTGGCCAGGATCATGTCGGCTTCGCGCACATGGCGCCGGAAAACGGGAGAGGTGTTGGGCCAGCCCACGCCGATGTCATCGGATCCCGTTTCAATGACCGGACATAGGGCGGTGAGTCCGGCGAACTCCGCATCCTCCCTTGTGGCGTCATTGATGATGGGGGCTGATTTGACGGCCACGGTGACCTTGATGCCAGCCGCCAGGAGTTGTTCCACCAGAACCCGGTC
>CAIZMS010000200.1 GCA_903934155.1 uncultured bacterium
ATAATGATTGAATCTGGAAAAACCTATTTGGTGATGGGACTCCTTGATCCCCAGTCCATCGCTTATTTCATCGGAAAAACCATTGAGCATCTTGGCGGGAAAGTGATCTATTCCGTCCAGAACGACGTGGTCAAAAAACGGTATCTGGATTCGAGTAAATTAGTCTCTCAGGAGGAAAAATCCGCCCTCGACCTTCGCTTTTGCGATGTCTCCAAGGAGGATCAGGTTCAGGCCCTGTTCGAGAGCCTCGGCCCCTTGGCTGGCGTGGTTCACTCTATTGCCTACGCCAACCCCAAAACCTGCATGGGGAATGAATTCCACACCAGTTCGATGCCGGATGTCATGAAGTCGTACCAGATCAGTTGCGCATCACTCGCCACCGTCACCCGGGAGGCCGCGTCACACATGAAAAACGGGGGGGCAGTGCTTGCGTTGTCGTTCGACACCCATCATGTCTATCCGCTCTATAACTGGATGGGCGTCCATAAGGCTGCGCTGGAAGCCCTCGTGCGTGCCCTGGCCCGACGCCATGGCCGTGACCGGATCCGCGTCAATGCCATTTCCTCCGGCCCCGTCAGCACCATGGCCGCCAGCAAAATCCCTGATTTTGAGCACATTGGCAAAATCTGGCAACAGGTCAGCCCCATCCCCTGGGACCCTGTGGCGGATCGCCAGGCCGTCGCTCATGCCGCCGCCTTTCTGATGAGTCCCCTCGCTTCCAAAATCACCGGCCAGATTCTCGCCGTGGACGGCGGTGCCTCCATTATGGGCGGCCCCCTCATGGATCACGAAAGAGCTCCTTCGTAATCGTAATCTTAATCATAATCTCTATCTCTAATGAAACTGTGGACCGTACATCTCGCCGCCTTGCTTTGCACCTCCTGCACCTTCAACTCCGATAAGCCGGATGGGTCAGGAACCATGGAATGCACTCAGGTTCGCATCGCCTCCGAAGTGGCCGGACGAGTCACCTGTCTCGCCTTCGCCGAAGGTGACACGGTTACGAACGGCCAGATCCTCGCCACCCTCGACAAGACCCCCTACCAGTTGCGCCGCGATGAGGCCGCTGCCGCCCTGGCACTGGCCCAGGCCCAGTTGGATCTCATGAATGCCGGAAGCCGGAGTGAGGATATCCTCCGCGCCCGGGCCCAGGTCCGTGAAGCCCGCGCCATGGCGGATGCTGCGGCCACCGACTCCAAGCGGATGGAGGCGCTTTTCGCACAGAATAGCATCACCACCAAGCAGCGGGACGATGCCGCCACCGCGGCGGAACGCACCGCGGCAGGACTGGCCGTCACCGAACAGCAACTGGACCGACTGGTTAAGGGAAACCGGCTGGAGGAAATCCAGGCCGCCCAAGCCTCTCTCGCCCTCGCCAGGGCCCGACTCGCCCAGGCTGACAAGGCGATAGCCGACTGTATCATCACCGCCCCGACAACCGGGATCATCACCAGGACATTCCCCGGTTTTTCAGGCGGTTGAAAAGAGGAAGGCCAATTGATCGTTCGAGGGCGGAGTAAAATC
>CAIZMS010000201.1 GCA_903934155.1 uncultured bacterium
CCGCCCACAATCAAGGAACTATAAGCCCGAACATCAGGGTACAAAAAATGTGTTGGCAAGAACTCTTGCCTCATTCGTAACTCGTTGATTATCAACATATCTGTTTTTCGAACTGTAGAAGATGGGCCTCATTGAGCCCGTGAACGCAAGACCCCATCTTTCATTCTTTTCCGGGTGCGGGTCGGATATCCTTGACTCATCGAAACCCGATGATCAGTTCGTGGATGTACAGACGACAACGGAATTGGGAAGGCCGCCAGTCCCCACTGAAAACAGCAAGGAACCGCCAAACCTCTTGCACAACCCGTTTAGCATTGGCTTTTTTGAGCGGCAGGGACGCCTGACTAGGCATGGATTTGCGCCTTCAAGTCATAACCAGTGGCACCGGTGTACTGGATTTTGACCAGGGTGCCGGGCTTGGCATTAGCAGACACGCCCATGACCTGCGTGATGCCATCTACCTCGGGAGCCTGGCCCCGGGAACGAGCCTCCCAAAGTTGATTCGGGAGCAGTCGGATGAGCAGTGCTTCATCCTCACGACCACGCTGTTCGCGGGCTTTTCGGAAGGCGCTCTCCTGCTGAACGGCCATGAGTTTGTCCCGCCTGCGTTGCGCGGTGGCGGACGTAACCTGATGGGGCAATTTTGCCGCGGCTGTGGATTCCTCCGGGGAATACGCAAAAACACCAAGATGATCGAATTCGGTTTCCCGGACAAACCGGACCAATTCATTGAATTGCGCTGTCGTCTCACCGGGGAATCCGACCAGACACGTGGTTCGCAAGACCACACCGGGTAACCGGGCCCGAGCCCTCGCTGGAAATTGCCGCACCGCCTCAACCCCGCCCGGCCGGATCATGGCGCGAAGCACATCCGCCTGGGCATGCTGGATCGGAATATCCAGATAGCGACAGACCTGCGATACCTCACCCATCGTGTCCAGCAGCTCATCGCTCAAATAGGCTGGATGCCCGTAAAGCAACCGGATCCAGAAATTTCCGCCCAGTTTTCCGAGCCGGCGAAGAAGTTCCGGCAAGCCGGCACCATCCCTCCGGTCATGCCCGTAGCGGGTCGTATCCTGAGAAATCAGATTCAACTCGCGAATCCCCTGCCCCAACAGGGTTTCGGCCTCTTTGACAATGTCGTCCATCCCCCGGGATCGGTAACGCCCGCGTATAGCGGGAATGGCACAAAAGGCGCACCGGTGATTACAGCCCTCGGCAATCTTCAGATACGCGAAGGGACCTCCCGTGAGAATAATTCGGGAAGGCAGCGGACTGAACACTTTCCGCGACACGGCCGAGACCTTGAGAATACCGCTCTCGCCCTGTCCCACCTTCAGCACCACACGCCCGATCTCCGCCAATTGATCTAGCCCGATAAAGGCATCGACCTCGGGCATGGCGCGCTGAAGCTCTGCCTGATAGCGCTGGATGAGACAGCCTGCCACGATGACGGCCCGGCATCCCCCGGATTGCTTCAGCTGGCACGCCCGCAAAATGGCATCCACCGACTCTTCCTTGGCGTCGCCGATGAATCCGCAGGTGTTCACCAGAATCACATCCGCCTCCTCAGGCGAGCGCGCGAGGGAAATCCCTTCCGCACGGAGAACAGACGCCATATGCTCGGAATCAACCAGATTCTTGGCACACCCCAGGCTGATGAAACCGACGGAAAGCATAAAGTGTCGCGTCATACCACTCTGCCGCTATTTCAGCTTGATATAGGGCGGCGGGGGCGGTTCCGCCAGGCGCAAGACACGCGAGCCGGTGATCTTTTTTACAGGAGCCGGAGCAACGGCCACCGAAGCAACCGGGGTTTTAGGCCCCGAAAGGAAGGAGATTCCACTGGTCACCAGAATGGCCACCACGAGGACGGCAAACCCGATGGCGGCATAGCGCCCGATCGGAAGCGGTGCGGGCTCTGAATAATCACGCCGGGTCGAAGACAGTCGGGACTGGCTTCGTGGTGCCTCTTGGCGGGAAGCCTGATAACGAGCTCCAGCCTCGACAAAAGTCTGGAGGGTATCGCGTGCGGCCGTCACCACGGAATTAATGACATGCGTCAGGGCTGAGCCGCTGGTCTCCCGGAACCGCGCCAACGGCGAAGGCACAGGAAGCCCATCATTCATGGTGGCGGGCGCCGGTATTTCGGTTTTCAACGTGGGCCGAACCGAATGCGCGTATTGGTTGAGATAACTTCGAATCAGGGGCGCAGGATCGAGTCCCACCTGTTCGGCATAGAGTTTAATGAATCCTTTTCCGTAAAGCGGCGCGGGAATGTCACTGTAATCATCATTTTCAAGGGCCTGGATAATATGCGGTTTTATCCGGGTGGCCTCCACCACATCATTGATACTGTACCGGTGGTTTTCGCGGGCGGCCCGCAACAGGGCGCCGGGGGTTCTGGGGGTAAGCAATTCACTCATGGTTTTTCATCCTGTTCTTCTCTTGAATTTTCCGGCATCTGCCCATCCATATCAATGAGGATCTCGCGGGGGTCGGATCCGCGGGCCGGGCCAACCATACCACGCTCCTCCAGCACATCCATGATCCGGGCGGCCCGGGTGTACCCGATCCTCAACCGGCGCTGCAGGGAGGATGTTGATGCCCGCTGGGTTTCCCGGATGATCTGAACGGCCATTTCGATGAGTTGATCCTCCTCGGCATCATCCCCACCCTTGGCCAACATCTCGTCAAAACTGGCGACAGGCTTCGCCTCAGGAACAGGCATCATGGCCGCGCCCCCCCGGGACGATTCTGTTTTCTTCGCGGAGCCCCCGGCGGCGGCCGGCTCATCGACCTCCATGGGGCACTGCTTCCGGATGAAGTCCACGATTTTCCGGATGTCCTCATCCGAGATCAGCGCGCCCTGGGCGCGAATCAGCTTGCTGGCCCCGGGCGGCAGGAAAAGCATATCCCCGCGCCCCATCAGTTTATCGGCGCCGTTGGCGTCAAGAATGGTTCGGCTATCGTTTTTCTGAGCCACCTGAAAGGCAATACGCGCCGGGAAGTTGGCCTTGATGGTTCCGGTAATGACATCCACCGAGGGCCGCTGCGTGGCCAGGATCATGTGAATGCCGACCGCGCGCGAAAGCTGGGCAAGCCGCGCGATGTAATTTTCAATCTCAGCCTGAGCCGTCATCATCAGGTCGGCCAGTTCGTCCACGATGATGACGATATAGCTCAACCGGTCCGGAAGCTTTGACCCTTCTTCTCCCTCTCCGAACAGGCTGGTCTGTTTCTCAACGGGGCGGGCGTTATAGCTCTTGATATTTCTCACCCCGGCCTTGGCCATGATCCGGTAGCGTCGTTCCATTTCGGTGATGGCCCACCGCAAGGCGCCAGCGACTCGCTTCGGATCCGTGATGACCTCGTTCCGCGCGCCGAGCAGATGCGGCAGGCGGTTATACACGGAGAATTCAACGATTTTAGGATCGATCAACATCAGCTGGAGTTGTTCCGGAGATCGCGCCATGAACAGGCCGGCCAGAATGGAATTCATGCAAACGGTTTTTCCGGAGCCCGTGGCACCCGCAACGAGCAGATGCGGCATGCTCGCCAGATCCGCGATCAGATCGTTCCCGCCCACATCCTTGCCCAGTACGATGGGAATTTCCATGCGGGACGGCTGCCAATGGGAACCTTCCAGGATTTCACGCAGATAGACGGTGCTGGTGGCGCTGTTGGGCACCTCGATTCCCACGGAACCCTTTCCGGGAATGGGCGCCTGAACGCGGACACTATTGGCCTTGAGCGAAAGCGCCAGATTGTTGCTGAGGCCGGCGATGCGCTCGACTTTCACGCCAGGCGCAGGAATCAGCTCAAAACGGGTCACGGAAGGACCGCACTCCACGGCCTTGAGTTCCGTTTTGATCCCGAACTCCTCAAGCGTTTGAATAATGATGCGCCCAGTCGCATCGGTATCCCCCTGAACCGGGCCCTGCCGGTTGGTCGGGACTTCCGTCAGGAGCGACAAGGGCGGAAGCTGATAGGCGCCGGGCGCCAGGACCACAGGTGGAGGAGCCGGCTTGGGTTCAGGTTTGGGTTCAGGTTTGGGAACCGGCACCGGCTTGGGCGGCGGCGGGGGTGCAGGAGGAGTTGGCGGCGGTAACGGACGGGGAACGGGCTTAGCCGGTTCTTTTTCCGGTTTTGGGATGGCCATCAATTCGCCTTGTTCAGGTTCATCCTTGTGGATCGTTTCCTCGCGGGCCGCGACCCGCTCAATTCGCTCGCGCTTCCACCCCTTGACGGCGGGTTGGCGCTTGTGGGCATCCATCATGTCCTGGGGCTCCCGACTTGCCAACCGGGTCGCCGTCTCGTGAAGCATAGCCGTCAGCCGGAGAATGGCATCCCAACCGAAAAACAGGACCGATGCGGCAAGAAACAGGGCCACGACAAGAATGTTCGCCCCGACATCCCCCAGGATTTGGACAGAAATCAGGCGTGCCACGAATTGGGCGGGAACGCCCCCCACCGCACTCATGTTTAAAGCCCCCATAAAGGGGCCGAACCAGTCGGTATGCAACTCCAGAAAACAGGCCAGTGTGATCATCATCATGACGGCCCAGATCAACTTCGCCCGGATATGCTCGATCCCGTGAAAAATCAAGACGATCCCGAATCCCAGAAACCAGATCGGAATCAGATAGGCCCCCAGCCCGAAAATCTCAAAGAGAACAAAAGACACCCACGCGCCACCCGGACCGATAAAATTAGCTGGCGGGGTGTTTGGCGGTTCGTGCAAAAGAGGGATATCACGCCAGTCATAGGAGACCAGGCTGAGGAAAACAATCACGCACACGGCCAGGAGCACAATGCTCAAGGCCTCTCGTTTTCCGCCGCTGTTTGTGGGTTTTGTGTCTGCCATATAACTCATCCCTTACTCAGGACGATCTGAATTCATTGTGCCCAGGGAGGCCGCTCCGGCCGCCTTCCGGCAACGGGACACCAATTCGCCGCAGGAGGAATTGGTGACACCCGCCAGCCGACTCAACCGGAGCCCGCTCTGGGCGGCTCGCAGGGCTTTCTCAAAATCCCCGGCCGCATAGTAGGCTTCGCCAAGTGTATTCCAAATTGAAAAATCAGAAGGCACATCAATGAGCGCCGATCGAGCCAGTTTAACCGCGCGGGCCGCCGCCCCGGAACTCGATCCCTTGACATGAAGCAACGCCCAGGCCAGGTTGTTCTTAACCATGGGGTTGTCTGGAACGGCCTTGTTCAAGCCTTCCAGCAGGGGAACGGCCTCCTCATATCGCTTGATCTCAATAAACGCGGCGCTTAATCCGAAGGCCGCCTCCTGATTGGTCGGATCGAGGGTTCGCGCCTTCTCAAAAAGAGCCACCGCCTCGGTGTATTTTCCCCCCATCAGGTTCTCGCGCCCGCTGGCCAGCAGGGTGCCGACTTCGCCGCTCCCTTCCGCCAGAACCATTGTGCCGCTTACCAGTCCAATCAATATGCCTGCCAGTATTTTCATAAATCTCACTTCGCCGGTTCATTCTTCCATTGCCGCCCGGCGCTATTCCCAGTAATCGACACATTCACCTGGACATCGGAGGGATCCATCTGGACAACCCAGTTGTCCCCCGGTGCCTGAATCGCACTCCGTCGTACAAACGATTCCACCCTGCCATCGACCTCGACGGGTTGCGTATAGACGCTTTCGGTGATCTGCAACTTGGCCGCAGGCCCGCGAAGAAGCACCGAGGAAGGCTCGCAGGTCACTTTGTCCACTGTCCCGAATAGCGGGGTGCCAAGGGTTCGCCCCTTGACCGGAACCCGTTTCTCGGCCTGCCGATCCAGCGTAACCGTGAGGCTCGAGGGATGAACCGCCACCGCGCGGGCTCCACGAACCCCGTGAATCATCGCCGGGGTCAACTGAATTACCATGGGCGCCGGGCCGGAATCCTGAGTCAATTCCACCACAGCCTGAAGGCGCCGGGGATCCAGAATCTGGATGTCCTCCTGCGATCCGCGTAGCGTGACATCCACCGTGGCCACCGACTGGTTCAAGATGGCCATCCCCTCCCGCACCTCGATCTTGAGACGCACATCCGGAATTTCTAGTTCAAAGCTGATCGTGTCCTGAATAATGTACCAGGTGAGAATGGCCAGGAAAAGCGAGAGCCCCTTCAGTCGCTTATTGCGCATCATGAATTCGCGGAACGAAAGGGAGTTAAGCGACATGATTCCCCTCCTCTCTCGCCCGTGTCTCGGACTTCGCAATTCCCTCGAGGCTTAAATCCAGACGCTGCCGGGCACGGGTCCACCGCGAGGTTCCTGGCACATCCTTGGCCAGAACCCCGGAAAGAAATTTCCGCAGCCGATCCTCATCAAAGTCACGACTGAGCCGACCGCGCGTGCTGATCGACACCGTACCGGTTTCCTCCGAGACGACAATAGCGATGGCATCCGTTTCCTCCGTCAATCCCATGGCGGCCCGGTGCCGAGTTCCCAGCCCGCGGCTGAGTTCAGGTCTCTGACAGAGCGGAAAAAGGCAACCGGCGGCAACAATACGGTTTTCACTAATCATCACACCGCCATCATGGAGCGGGGTGTGAGGAAAAAAAATGGTGGCAAGAAGATCGGCATTGACCCGCGCATCCAGCTTCACCCCGGTATCCTGAATCGCTTTGGTCGATTCAGTGCGCTCGATGGCAATCAGGGCGCCGATCCGGCGTTCCGCCAACAACATGACCGCCTCCACAATACTATCGACATACCCCCGGGACTCGACCGGCGCCGCCAGGAAAGGCTGACGCCCAATTTCGGCAAGGGCGCGCCGAATTTCCGGTTGAAAAATAATCAGCAGGGCCATGGCCAGATAAACAGAAAGCCGCCGCAACAGCCAGTTCAGGGCATAAATATGAAAAACACGGGTCACCACAATCAGGACCAGCAACACCACGAGAAGGCCGAGAAAAACCTTGATGCTTCGGGTCTCCCTGAAAAACAGCAGGAGGAAATAAAATCCACAGGCCAGCACCAGAATTTCGACGCCGCCGCCGAATCCGGGCCAGACAATCTGGTTCATCCATTCCACTCCGCCGTCTCCTCCCTCAGTGCCGCCACCATCCGGGCGGCATCCACCGATTCCTTCACCTCATGCACACGCCAAATATTCGCCCCTCGGGCGGCCGCCCAGACCGCACCGGTCAAACTTCCCGCCAGACGATCCGGGACATCACGCCCTGTGACCATTCCAATAAATTTCTTCCGCGATATCCCGACCACCACCGGTCGGCCACAGTCCACAAACCTCTGCATCCCTGACAGAAGCTTGAGGTTGTGCTCCCCTGTTTTACCAAAACCGATGCCCGGGTCGAGCGCCATTGTGTCGGGATCCAACCCGGCACCTTCCAAAGTCATCCGCCGTTGATTCAACCAGGCGGCCACTTCGGCAACCACATCATCATATCGGGGATCCTGCTGCATCGTGGCGGGCTCACCGCGCATATGCATCAACACGACCCCGGCCCCCGTGCGGCGGGCCACCTCTTGCATCGCCGGATCACCCAGTGCCGTCACATCATTGATGATCCTGGCCCCGGCCTCCATCGCCTGCTCTGCCACGGCGGCCTTTCGCGTATCGACCGAAATCACCGGCGCATTGGACTGGCCTGAATACGCCTTCGTCAGGGCCCGAATCACCGGAATCACCCGGGCACACTCGTCTTCCGTCGACACCGGTAAGGACCCCGGTCGTGTGGATTCGCCGCCAATGTCCACAATATCGGCTCCTTCGTGAGCCATCTCGAGCCCCCTCATAACGGCAGACTCCAGCGACTGAAACTGTCCGCCATCCGAAAATGAATCCGGGGTCACATTCAGGATCCCCATGACCCGTGGCCTCGCATCGATCCGGAGCGTCCGGTCGCAACATCTCCACACCAGATTCCAAACTTCGTCCATCATGCCACCGAAGGCGTCATTACACTCGCCGAGGTCGCAGGCTCCGCCTTCACGCCTTCCGCCTCAGGCGGCGGCAGGCGCTCGCTCTCGGACAGGATCCGGCCCTGCGACATCAAATCCTCCACATCACGGGCATCCAACGTTTCCCTTTCCAGAAGTGCCTTGGTGATCAGCTCGAGCTTGTCCCGGTTTTTCTCGATGATCTCCCGGGCGTGCGTATAACTTTCCCGCAAGAGATTACTGATATCGGCGTCAATTTTCCGGGCCGTATCCTCGCTGTAATCCTGTGATCGGGAAATTTCCCGCCCCAGGAACATCAACTCTTCATGGTTCCCGAAGGTTTGCGGTCCGAGAGTCTCGCTCATTCCCCAGTCGCACACCATCAGACGCGCCAGACGCGTAGCGTGTTTCAAATCGCTTCGAGCACCCGAAGTGATATCGCCGAACACCAGTTCTTCGGCCACACGACCGCCCATCATGGTGGCAAGCGTTCCTTTTAACTTGAGCTTGCCTTCCATGTACCGGTCTTTTTCCGGAAGTTGCATGGTGGCGCCCAGGTACGCCGTGCCTCTGGGAATAATGGTGATCTTGTGTAGCGGTTCACTTTCCTTAACCAGTAGCGTGACCAGGGCATGACCGGTCTCGTGGTAGGCGGTGATTTTCTTTTCCTTCTCGTCCAGTACGCGACTGCGACGTTCCCGGCCCCAACGCACCTTATCGCGCGCCTCTTCAAGATCAGGGAGCGTGACGGATTCTTTTCCGCCGCGTGCCGCCAGCAGCGCCGCCTC
>CAIZMS010000202.1 GCA_903934155.1 uncultured bacterium
CGCCCCTCTGTCGGATACTCAGACCCCCATGGGGCCTTGACGTCCGGCTTGTGCCAGAGCGACTCCCAATATCGTGCCTCTGTCCGGTAGGGATCCACGGGGATTTTCCGGGGATCCAGATCCTCGGGAAGAATGCCGAATCGTTTCATCTCGCGCAGCCAATCCGCGTTGGGAATGAAGCCGGGCTTGTAGAATAGGGTGATCTCGTCCAGCCGCTGCGCCGTGTCCCGAATGGCCGCGAGCAGCGCCTGGTAGTCGGGATCCCGGGTATCGGTGAAGACCGCGTGCGCCGCGTCCGGCGCCGCCGAAGTGGTGGCCACGCAGGTCCCAAGGCCGCCGGCGGCTTTTGCCAGGGGCGCGAGCAGCATCAGCGAATTCTCCGGGCGCGTCAGGTTGAACACCCGGAAGCGGGAATAGGTGCGGATGGCAGGGCGCAGGTAATCGGTGTCCCTATACCCGCCATAATCCGACGAATAAAACACGGTATTGAGCATATCGACGGGAGAGGTCGGGACCGCACGGTCTTTGGTGTGGCAACTGGCGCAGCGGCGCCCGATGACGGCCGTCGCCGCTTTCACGCTCTTCAAATCCTCGACGTTATTGATCAGAGTATAGGTCTTGTACATCCAGCCAATGCCGCTGGAAGGCCCCAGCGCGGCATAGGTTCCGGCATACACGGCCCCGGAATTGATCCACATCCGGATCTTGAGGATGTCCTCCGGCGCAAGCTTCACGGCTTGATGGCTGGCAACCGTCTTCTTCACCAACCTCGGCCACTTGCGCGTATCCGGCGTGAAGGCGTCGGCAAGATCATAATCCTCGTCCGCCCCCTGCAGTTTCCACATCAGGGGACTGATGGCATCGCCCAAGGTCCGGGGCGGGAAGCTGCTCTTGCCCAGGTTGCCCCCGACGAACACCTGCATGCGCGACATCAGGTGGTAGTAGGCCATGGAGAAGATCGGGTTGCGGTCGCCAGTGAGCTCCACGCCCCCGGCACGCTTGCGGGCGTCATGGCACGGGAGGCAATGCCGGTCCAGGATCGGCTGGATGTCCCGCGTGAAATCGAAGACGGGGGGAATCCCGGCAACCGGCTCGATCCGGCTGGGCGCCCGCCCCGTAGCCATGAGTTTTCCGGTTGCCGCCGCAGGGCTTTTCTTGCGCTCCTCATGGCACCCCAGGCAACTGTTGACTTCGCCGGGCATGACCGTAAGGAAACTCTGCATCCGCTTAACCGAGCGATTCTGTCCGTCCAGCGCCACCAGGGAAATGCTGCGGTTGGCCGGCACCTCGAAATTGGCCGAGCCATCCGCCTCCACCGGCACCGTGCCCAGAATGCGCTCCAGCGAAAAGGTACCGGACAAACTGATCGGCGGCGGAAGCCCGTCCATGTTCACCGGCTTGGACAAGGTCTCCAGCACCAGCAGCTTCTTGATCTCCCCCGGCGCCACGCCCTCCATCCGCCGCCCGAAATAAACGTTCTGGCAAATGAGCTGGCCTGTGGTCTTCCGAAAATCCACGCGGCCGGGAATGACCGGCTCCCGCGGCCGCGCCACAATCGGCCGGGGTTCCTGGATCAGCACCTCCGCGTCCGGATGCACAAAGAGCGTGCGTGTCTTGCCGCCACGGTCCACACCCACCAGCTTGTTGCCTTCACCAGCCAGGAAGAAATCGGGCGACAAGGGATACGGATCCGCGTAATTTGGCGGCGTCAACAGGCGCAAGGAAGCCAGATCATCGGGGCCGTTCTTGTTGTTGAGCAACCCGATGTGCCCGTAATGGTCCGGAAAGCCGTGGAAGGGCGAGAAGATCGCCACGACATCCTCCGAACCCGGGACAGGCTTGGCGTCGATCATCACCAGGCCGGGATTCTGGTTTCCGAAGTAGACCATCTGCCCGGTGCCGTCGGGGTTCATGGTCCAGAGATGATGGTACAGCAACTGGCTGCGATCGACGTATTCCCAGCGGGTATAGATCACCCGCCCATCGGGAAGCACCCAGGGCGAGTTGTCCTGTTCAATGTTGCCCGAGAGGATCCGGATGTTGCGGCCGTCGGCGTCACACCGGAACAGGTTGGCGACCTGCGCGGACCAGCAGTTGACCCAGCGCTTGGAGCGCGACGAGACAAAGATGATCCCGCCGTCGGGAAGATAACAGCACTCGAAATCATCCCAGGGCCCGAAAGTGAGCTGGCGGAGGGCCCCACCGTCGGTATCACATTCATAGAGATTAAAACAGGCCGTCCCGCCCTTGCGCCAGGCGAAGAGGATGCGCTTGCCGTCATAGGACACGGCGGGATCGCGCACCGCTCCCGCCAGGTCCTCGATCAGCGTGGTCAGCCGTCCGGTGCTCGTGTCGAGCTTGCAGAGCCGTCCCCGCTTGCCGGAATACAGGCAACCCGGCTTCATCGATTCGTAACCGAAATTCGCGTAGAAGTGCGCGTCATCACACCGGGTCCGGGTGCAGAAGACGATCTCCCGCGCTCCGCCGGGAAATGTAAAGGGAACAGCGACGGTAGCATTGGTGCCGATAAGACCGGCTTCCGGCGTTAGCTTCGGCGTTTGCGCAAGCGCGCAGGAAAAACCGAGAACCATGCCGACCAGCCACCCCCAGGGCACCCCCACCCTCATCCCTTTTTTCATCCGAGCCGCCCTTCTCCCCGCATGAGTCCTCTGGTTATAGCCCCTAACGAATCTTGAACACGGAACCTGTCGGCACGGCATCAAGATTCCCATACAGATCGATTTCACGGGCATCGGCGATGCAATCCCGGTCGCCATCGGCCGTCAGGTCGACCAAGACTCGATTAGTTACCGTCAACGAATCCATCATGACAAGGCTTCCGGCCCCGGCGGACAGACAGAGATTCGAGGCGATGTTACGGCTGGTCCCGGAAATGAAGCCGAGCCGATCCCGAAGAAGCCGCCCGTTCAGGAACAAGGCGGCCTGATGGGAGCCGTAGTTGACATTCAGGGTAATCCGGTTCCACCCATTCGAGTACGCGTCGGTCGTACCGGCATTGAAGACGTCATTCGAGCAAACATCCCATCCCGGCAACGCGCTGTTGTAAACCACAACATACCGGCTCGTGTTGACATAGAGCGAGACGGATTGCGACAGGTCCACAGCCATCGGCCAGCGATCAGGAACATGCATGGTCTCGTTGACATAGAGATCCACCCAGAGGTTCGTATTCGACGCGCCTCCAGCCGACCAGAGGTTGGTGAGGCTGTCCTGTGCCGCCAGTTCGACCGCCCGGCTCCCGCCAACGCCCACCCCAGCCTTGACCGTCGTTCCCGTGGTGGAAACAAGCCAGCCCCGGTCCCCAAGCGTCGCCACCATGGTTCCCGTCCCGTACGCCTCAAAATCCTCGACGAAGGGCACCGCACGGGGCACGACCCAGCCCCAACCGTCAACGACGGTGAACGTTCCCGACCGGATCTGCCCGTTGATCGTCACCGTGCCGTTCGTGACAATCAAGGTCACCCCGCTGGCCAGCGTCACCGTCTCGTTGGCCTGGTTGGAGGCCACGATGACCGTTTCGCCGGAAAACGCCACATCCATCGCCTGCTGGATGGTCGCGTATTGACCCGGCACCTGGCGCACCCCGGTCCACCGGCTGGCGGTACCATACAGATGAATCTCCTCGGCATCCGCCTTGCCGTCCGCGTCCACGTCATTGGTCACGTAGGCGGCCGACGGCCAGCCGTTGGTGACCGTCACGTTGTCGAAGAACGACGTGCAGGAGCCACCGGCCGATAACGCCACGGTCTGGCAAGACGTCAGGTTGGTATTGATCAATCTCAGTTGTTCCACCAGGAGATGCCCCTGGAGGAATACCGCCGCCTTGTCGGCGTTGTAGTTCTGGTTCACACTGATATGCGCCCATCCGCCTGAAAAGAACGTGCTCACGGCATTGCCACAGTAATCCGTCATGCAGATCCGCCACTGGGCGGCAACCGGATCATACACCACGACCTGGGAACTCGTGTTCATGTACAGCATCACCGCCTGGTTCGTGTCCACATCGATGGGCCAACCGTCAGGTACATGCTGCACCTCGCTGACGTAAAAGTCGGTCCAGACATTCGTGGCGCTCACGGTGGCAAAACGGTTACTAGCAACCTCGGAGTGGGGGACAAGGGCCGCCAGGGTGCCGGCCATGCCCGCGCCAGCCCTGACCACGACTGAATTGGAGGTGGTTTCCCAGCCTTTGCTCCCCGCCGCGAGGGACTGGCCATCGGTATAGCCGGCATCAAAGTCGTCATAAAACGGAACCGTGGATGCTGCCGCCGAAAAGGCTACGTTCGCAGCCAGGAACAGCCCGCCCAACGCATAATTATTTCGGGTTGTCATTTTCACCCCCCTTCCAAAATCATGAATTACTGAATGGTCAGCACAAACCCCGGCGCCCGGCCGTAAATCACGACGCGGCTGTTGGCGGGATCCTCGACCACATGCCAACCGGTCGTCAGCCCGTTGGTCTGCGAGAAGTGGCCGGTCATCGTCCCGGTATAGGTGATGATCGGATACGGCTCGGTGCTGTTCAACTTCGGCAGGCTGGAAATCGTCAAAGCCGCATTCGGCCCGAGATCGAGTCCGCCCTTCACGACCAACCGGTCGCTCGTATTGGTGGTGACATCAATATAGAGGGTTCCATTGTTCGTCAGGGTCAGGGTCGAACTGGCGGCGTTGGTCAGGGTCAGTGTCCCGACCGCGTTGGCGCCCCCGGGATAAAGGCCCGAGCCGGCCTGGGCAATCACCTGGCCCGCGACGGTCCCGTTCCCTCCCAGCCCATTCACCAGGTTGAACGTGACGGCTCTCACATCCGCCGTCGTCGTGCTCGAGGCCAGTGTGATGAGCGATGAATTGGTGATCGCGCACCCGGCGGCGACCTTCAGCGTGCCGTTGCTGACCGTGGTCGAACCCGAATAGGTACAGGCCCCGGAGAGCGTCAGCGTGTTGGAACCCTTCTTGACCAGTTTCCCCGCTTGACCGGCGACGTCATTCAGGACCGACGAAATGGAGATGCCATACCCCCCATCATCAATCACCGCGCCATTCGACGAAACCGACGCACTCGGCAGGTTCATAGGAATCAAAGCAGTGTTAATGTTTGAGAAAGTCCCGCCGTCGAACACGAAATTATTTTTTGCGCTAATGACGTTAGTGAGGATGCCTTGCCACCCGACGGCCAGCGTGCCGCCGCTCAGGTAAACCGATCCTGTGTATGTTGTATTGTTAAATTTTATCGCTGAAGTGTTATATACCCCGTTGCTGATCAGCAGTTCACTAGGACCGTTCATCCAGAGGCTGCCATTGAGACTTCTTGACTCCCCCCCCTTGACAACCACTCTGCCGTACCCACCACCACTGGATCCCAGCTGCATCCCTTTATCGGCATTGAGCAACCCACCGACCAGGGTGACCGTTCCCGTGCTCCCCGCACTATCCCCCACCACCAGAGCGCTCCCGACACTACCGAGAACGGTATAAATATTTCCATTGCTGACGACCAGATCCCCGACGTTGCCAGCGCCGACACGAAGCGAATTGGTCACGACCAGGTAACCGGTATTCGCGACCTCCATCCGCCCCGCTGCCGCTTTCCCGATTTGGACAAAGTCCCAGATCGACGTGCCACCGGTCAGGCTGTAATACCCGTAACTGGCCGACGCAAAATTCGCCAGGATATTGGTTGCACCCCGGAACAAACCTGCCGCCTGGTAGACATACCCGGTACCGCCCCAGGTCTCCCCCCCCGCGATGAACTTCCCGCCATCGATCAGGACACTGCCGCCATTGATGTTGAGCGTCCCTTGACCAGTACCAGGGGAATAGTACCCTGCATACAGGGTCTTCCCCAATGTGACGGCAAGGGTTCCGCCGTTAATGGTATAGATGCCCGAGCCTGCCTGTCCGATCGAGCAATACGAGTAAGTCCCCGTAGGCTCGTACACCATGGTGCCTCCATTCTGGAGGATGGATCCATAGGATCCATTACCATTAGCTGTGCAAAAAAACAGATTTGTATTGGATTGGGTCGTAATTCTTGCCGTGGGATTTCCTGAAAAGCTATAGACCTCAATGTATGCACGATCAGGAACTGCGACCGGCAACCAATTACCCGCCGTCTCCCACTCGTTCGTCGCCCCGACAGCCCCTATGAAAGTTGCCGCCAACCCATTCCCGGCCGCCAACGCCGCCACCCCGACCAGACACACCAGTTTCATCACTCGATTCGTTATCATTGTCTTATCCCCTCCCCTTGTTTTAACGAGTGAACCGCGCTCACCCTTAAACATTTTTAATACCTCTATAATACAATGCCCCATCCTCTTCCGTATCTCCATTTCAAGAAATATATTCACCATTTTGAGAACACCTACCCCAAAATCAGAAATCATTCGATAGTCAACATGAACCCCGGGGCCCGCCCGTAAAGCAGGATCCGGCGGTTGGCGGGATCCGCCACCACATGCCAGCCGGCGGCCAGGCCATTGGTCAGCGCAAAATGACCGGTCATCGTCCCCGTATAGGAAACGATCGGGTAAAGCTCCGTATTCCTCAACCGGGGCAGGCTGGAGATCGTCAGCGCCGCGGTCGGCCCAAGCGCCAGATCGCCCTTCACGACCAACTGATCGCAATTGTTTGTGGTGACATCGATGTAGAGGGTTCCATTGTTCGTCAACGCCGGACTGCTGGCGTTCGTGAAGGTCAAGGATCCGACCTCATTGGAACCACCGGGATAAAGGCCGGACCCGGCATTGGCAATCACCTGACCCGCGACGGTTCCGTGCCCTCCAAGCCCCTTCACCAGGCTGAACGTGACGGCTCGCACATCCGCCGTCGCCGTGCCCGACGCCAGCGTGATGAGCGATGAATTGGTGATCAGCCCCCCGGTCGCGATCTTCAGCGTGCCGTCGCTGACCGTCGTCGGCCCCGAATAGGTGCACGCCCCGGAGAGCGTCAAGGTCCCGGCCCCCATCTTGACGAGTTTCCCCGACTGGCCATCGACGTCATTCAGAACGGACGAAATGGAGATGATCCGCCCCTGCCCCCCGTCATCAATCACCGCGCCATTCGACGAGACCATCGCTCTCGGTATCGTCATGGCGATATCACCCGAATTCATATTTGAGAGCGTCCCTCCGTCAAAACAGAAATTCGGGATGCCGCCGGAGGCGTTGTTCGTTATCCCGCCGGCCCCGACGGCCAGAGTGCCGCCGCAAAGATAGACGGAACTGGTGACCGAGCTTGATGACGTACTGTATTTTACCGCGTTGCAAAGAACGACCCCATTGCTGACGATCAGATCCCCCTTGCTGCCTGCCCCGACATGAAGCGCATTGGACACGACCAGGTAACCGGTATTCGCGACCTCCATCAGTCCCACCGAAGCCTTTCCGATCTGGACGACGTCCCAGATGGACGTGCCGCCGGTCAGGCTGTAGTACCCGTAACTCGGGGCCGCCGCCGTCGCAAGGCTGTTGGTGGAGCCACGGAACAGCCCCCCCGCCTGATAGACATACCCGGTACTGGCAGTATCCCCCACCTTCAAGAACGCGCCATCCATCAGCACCGTCCCCCCATTGATATTGAACGTCCCGATGGAGCCGCTCACGTAATAGGCTCCCACGAACACCGAGACACCGTTTGAGAAAATCAGGGTGCCCTCGTTCATGGCATAAGTACCGGCGCCACCGTAGCTTCCAAACTGGCAATTATTTACAGAGCTGTAATACATCATGGTGCCGCCATTCTGAACGACAGCCCCCCACCCATCATTCCAACCCAGGGCCAGCGCCCTGTTGCTGCTACATTGGGTCGTGATGCTCACGGATCGGGAAGCACTGACACGAATGGCATTCTCCGTGGGAACTACGCCGAGGCCCCAATTCGACGCGGTCTCCCACACACCTGTGACCCCCGCCGGTCCAGCATAGTAGTCCCCCGCGACCCCATTCCCGGCCGCCAACGCCGCCACCCCGACCAGGCAGACTAGCTTCATCACTCGATTCGCCATCATGGCCACATCCCCTTGAATAAACTGCTCCATGACTTCACTCCGGCTTCAACTCGATTTGATCCAACACAACGCCCGGATCGGGCGTCCACAGACGCAGCGTGCGCGCTCCCGCCCGGACATCCGGAAACGCGAACCGGACGGTCATCCGGTTGTCGACGATGGCGGTCACACGGGGGGGATTCATCTGATCCGTCCACCCCTCCCCCGGCACGCTTCCCGGCACCTCTTCCATGCGCAGGGGCGCTCCGTCCAAACTCGCGGCCACGCGGAGGCGCAGCCCCGCATGAAGCCGGA
>CAIZMS010000203.1 GCA_903934155.1 uncultured bacterium
CGCCACAATCCCGCTTTCCTTAGCGTTCTTCGCAACCTTCCGTTCAACTTCTTTAGGATTAAAGTATGACTGTCTGTACGACTGGATCATCAGCTCCGCACACGCCTTGCTGGAACTATAAGGATCATACCCGCCCAGAGGATCATTCTCCTGATAGGCATGTATCCTTTCCTTGTTTTCATACACCTTGTCGGTTGTAATCATTACCGTGGCGCAAGGCCAGTCGGCATCCCGCAAGGCATCCAGCACATGCGCAGACCCCATCACATTAATTTCATAGGTTTCCACTGGCTGTAGATAAGAAAACCGAACCAACGGCTGAGCCGCCAGATGAAAAATCAGATCCGGCCGAACCTCGCGAATAATGCGACGCACCAACGCCCGATCTCGAATGTCCCCTATCCGATGATCACAGCGCGCCGCCAAACCCAACTGGTCAAACAAGGCTGGATCCGTCGGCGGCGGCAAGGCTAACCCCGTGACCTTGGCGCCCATCATTAACAACCACTCCGTCAACCAGGACCCCTTAAAACCCGTGTGCCCTGTTACAAGCACCTTTTTATCTTTGTAGAAACCGCTGAAGCTCATCTTCGTTCTCTCACCAAACCTTCCACGGAGCTTTGCCCTCTTCCCAAAGGCTTTCCAAAAGACGAACATCCCGCAGGGTATCCATACACTGCCAAAAGCCTTCATGCCGGTAGGCTGCGAGCTGGCCACTCCGGGCTAGTTGCTCCATCGGATACTGTTCCCACAAGGTTGCATCCCCTTCAATGTGGTCCACTACCCCAGGCTCCAATACAAAAAAACCGCCGTTAATCCAGCCCTCATCCGCCTGCGGCTTTTCCTCAAAACGGGTAACACGATCCCCCTCAAATACCATTTTCCCGAAACGGGCGGGGGGACGAACTGCTGTCACGGTGGCAAGACTTCCACTTTTCTGGTGGAAAGCGACGACCTTGTTGATGTCCAGATTGGTCACTCCATCTCCATAGGTTGCCAAAAAGGGCTCCCTGCCAATAAATTGAGCCGCACGCTTCAAACGCCCACCGGTCTGCGTTTCCCTCCCCGTATCGAGAAGGTGAATAATCCAATCCTCGCCGTCACCCTCGTGGACATCCACTTTCCCCTTCTGCATCTCTACCGTCAAACTTCGGGAATGGCACCGGTAGTTGATGAAAAAATCCTTAATCACCTCCCCCTTATAACCTAGCGGCAGGACAAATTCGCGAAATCCATGCGCGGCGTAGATCTTCATGATGTGCCACAACACCGGCATGCCACCGATTTCCACCATCGGCTTCGGCTTTAGAACGGTCTCTTCCGAAAGCCGCGTCCCCAATCCACCGCACAAAATGACTGCCTTCATTAAACACACCTCGCTTTCATACATTCAGAAAAAGATTTACCACGGAGAATACGGAGGCTTAAGAGAGGGAAAAGATAAAAATGTTGCGGAATTTCATGAGCCGGGAGTACCCGTCGCATGAAATTCCGCAACACCATTCCCAGAGGAAGAGGGGTTGAGATCGGAATAATCATCATCGCTTCATAAACTCCGAAAACATCTCCGCTACATACTTCAAATGGACATCTGTCAACCCAGGGTACACACCTATGAAAAAGGTGTTCGTAGTAATGAGATCCGTGTTCTTTAAGTCACCCTCTTTCCGACACGGAATTCCCTCAAATGCCGGGTGGCGCAACAGATTGCCGCTAAACAGATTCCGTGTTTCAATCTTCCGGCTCTCCAGAAATTGCGTCAGGTCATTCCGGGCAAACCCGGCTTCCGGCCGAACCGTGATCGGAAAGGCAAACCAGGCAGGATCCGATTTCGGCGTCGCTTTGGGTAAAATCAATTGCCCTTCAAAAGGCTTCAGCATGCTGGTCAATTTAGTGAAGTTCTCCTTACGGCGCGCCACAAACCCGTCCAGTTTTTTCAACTGCGCACACCCAATGGCTGCCTGCATATCCGTCACCTTAAGATTGTAGCCAATGTGACTGTACACATACTTGTGGTCATATCCCGGAGGCAAAGTTCCAAACTGCTGACCGAACCGTTTGCCGCAGGTGTCATTCTTCCCACCCGCACAAAAACAATCACGACCCCAATCCCTAAATGAACGAGCAATCCGAGCCAACTCATCGTCGTGGGTCACCACGCAGCCACCCTCGCCCATCGTAATATGATGCGCAGGATAGAAAGAATGCGAGGCAAGATGACCAAACGATCCCGTCATCCGGCCCTGATACAGGGACCCCAAGGCATCACAGTTATCCTCAATCACCCAAAGATCATGCTTTTTTGCCAACTCCAAAACACAGTCCAGATCAAAAGGAACTCCCAGCGTATGCGCCATCATGATCGCGCGCGTTTTCGGCCCAATAGCCGAAGCAATCCGTTCCGGAATGGCCGTGTAGTCGCCCAGATTGACATCTACAAAAACGGGCACCAGATTATTCTGAAGGATCGGCGCCAGGGTAGTGGGAAAACCCGCCGCCACAGTCAGCACCTCATCACCCGGCTTGAGCCTGCGCGCCCCCAACTTGGGCGACGTCAGGGTCGTCAGCGCGATCAGGTTCGCGGAGGAACCTGAATTGACCAGCAACGCATGGGACACTCCCAACTTGTCCGCAAAATCTGCCTCAAACTCATCGGAATACCGACCGGCCGTCAAAAAGAAATCCAAACTGGAATCGATCAAATTATGAAGTTCATCGGCATCAAACACACGACCGGCGTAATGAACAAGATCCCGACCCGGCCTAAAGGCACGCCCCCCGAACTTGGCATCATGGTATTGCCCGACCAGACCCAGTATCTGCTTTCTAATGTCGTCTGCTTTACTCATAGACACCCTTTTATTTACCATCTCACTATTGCCGTTACATGAAGGCATGTTTTCGAGGTTCCCTCTGTTGGTGTACCGGCTTCAGCCGGTCTTCTCCCGGCCGCCTGAAGGCGGTACACCAACCGTCGCCCATCCCAAACAGTCCTTAAGTAAGCGTCATTTCTCTCCGAGTGCTCCTCGGACGGCGCGGCTGCTTTTCACAACAACCAAGGACAGGCCCAACGCGGTCACTGACATCGCGCCGAGCACGCCTACCACCTGAAAAAGTGTCTCATGCCAGCGCATCACGCCCAACACATAACCGCCCGCACAGAGATACAACGGAATCATGATCCTGAACCGCCGTTGAGCGAGCTCATAATTCAGTAGCACCATCAAGAGCGTCAGGGGAGCCAGAGCCAGCGCCATACACCTTAAAATATTAGCCTGCCCGGGATGAATTTCCTTAGACAAAATGCCCAACAGCAATTCCGGAACCGCCAGAGAAACCAACCCGATACCGCCTCCCAGAAGGCCCGTCAAAACCAGAGCTTTCATCAAAGTCCGGTGATTAGCCCGAGAAGATTCACCTGTCGATGTTACCTTGGGAAACATAGCTGAACAGACGGGGCTCGGCAGGAAAAAGGCCATTCGCGCCCACATCGTTGCCTTCGAAAAAGCACCCGCCTCCTCAGGCGTGAAGTAGTATTTTACCAGCAGGACATCGGCGCTCGTCAGGACACCAAACGCCGTGACCGTCATCATGTACCCCCCCATATAGGAATACAAGCCGACCGGACGCTTCAATCCCTTCCAATGTCGTCCCAGCAGCGATATGCAAACGGCTAACGACAACGCCACCGAAATCAGAACCCCGACCATATTGGCCGTCAGACCGCCTATCGCGCCCAATCCCAACAACGCCAGAACAATGCCCAGAACCAGCCGCAACAGGGTCCATCCATTCCCGATCAACGCAACCCACTCAAAGGCCTGCATCCCAGCCAATACTCCCGAAGCCACCGATCCCAGCAGCAGCAACACGATGGTTCCTGCCACGAGATAGACAGGCCCCGGCGAATCCAGCTTAAACGCCCTCATCAAATCCTGGCGCCACAACACCACCATCAGCACCAACAAAACCGTAGGCAGCAGCAAGTCCCGAAACAGCCCCACCATCATGGCAATGATTTTCTCCTGCTTTCCCTTCGCCGAGAAAAGAGCAGTGAAATGGGTCACCGCCCCGTTGAGTGCGCTCAGCGGCATACTCAGCATCATCAGGGCACTCAGGGCGGCAAACAAAACTCCATATTCCGCATTACTAAGCATCCGGGCCATGATGATCTGGAACAGCATATTGCAGATGTTCCCAAACTGGGTTCCAATAAAAAGCACGAGACTGTGGGTAATAAGATAATCCCGCGCCTCTCCCACAGGATGAATCCAGGGGCCAACGAGTCCATAAAGCTTCACGACCCAGCTAAACGGCGAATAGATCAGCCGCAACCGCACGAGCGCCATCATCATCTCCGTCGAGGCTTTCCCGACTTGGATCTTGGATCCCTCAACATCATGCCAGATTGTGGGAATTTCCTTGATGGCATATCCCGCCCGGCGCAGCTGGAAAAGCAAATCGACATCAAAGGCCCATCGGGTAATTCCCAGGTGCGGCAAAATGGCCTGAATCGCCTCACGGCGTATCAATTTGGCGCCACACTGGGTATCCGTTAGCCGCAACCCGAACAGGGTACGGGTCATCAGGTTAAAAATACGAGACGCTACCCGTCGGTCAAAAGGTTGACGAGGACTAACCTGAGACCCCTTCGCCCAGCGAGAGGCAATAATGCCGCCCGCCTGACCAATATTCTCAACCAAATCATGAAAGGCTTCCGGCGGCGTAGATCCATCGGCATCCACGAATCCAACCCATTCCCCCTGTGCATGACGGAACCCCACCATCAACGCCCCTCCCTTGCCAATGGGCTCAGGTTCAACAATAGCTCGAACTTGAGAATACCGGGCAGCAAAACCAGCCACGACCTCTTCGGTTTCATCCGTTGAGCCGTTGACAACGACCAGAAATTCGACCTTGTCACCGTACCGCGAGGTGAAATAGGGAAGGTAGGCCTCCAACATGGGCCCTATCCGGTGCTCTTCATTATGGGCAGGAACAACTATCGAAAGCCGCATGCGAAGCATGATGCCAGAAGGACCCCATCAGGAACAGGAAAAGTTTAAGATTTACCACCCGCTTCGCTAGAGTTAGGATGAGAAGGCTGGTTTCCTCCGTTTAATAAGCGGGGTATAATCCCCAAGTAATAACGCAGTCTTTGCAGCTGCA
>CAIZMS010000204.1 GCA_903934155.1 uncultured bacterium
ATCAAGCGCATGAGCGCCGTCAAGTGGGGCGTTGTCGGCCGCATCGTCTGGGCCTGGGTCCTGACCATCCCCGTCACCGCCATCCTCGCCTATTGGACCGAACGCGGCCTCCTGCATATCTGGCCCTGTCGGTAAATCGGCATCGCACTCATCTGAACCTTAAAAGAGCTGTTGAGCGGGGAGGCTTGACACTCGAATGCACACTTAACCGCACACTTCGTCGCCACACTTAGCCGCGTACCCTTAACCGAACCGCTTAGGCGTTGCCAGATAAGCACGTTTCGATGGGATCAAGTCGTTTAAGGGTATCCGGGTAAGAGTGTCGGTTAAGAATGCGATTAAGTGTCGCTCCGCACCCGTTAGGCGCAGAAGGAACGGCAGAATAGGCATAACGGGACAGCAACGTCACGCTTAGTTCCCGTTGTGCGCCGCTGCCAATGGCGACCATTTCGGTGATATCAACGAAATGGTCCTCGACCCGCTGGCCGCTGTTGAAACACGCCATGCGGGCCTTGCCGATCACCTGCTCGAAATTGCGGTAATCCGCATAACCCAATACCCCCGCAAAGTCCCGGCTGGACCAGTATTCGTTTCCCGCCGCGTTGACCCGCTTGATCCGCTCGAAGGGGGATATGTGCCCGCCGCTCCTTACAACCTCACCTGTCATGATCCGGCCCTCCTCACACTCAACTCCACGTCGTTCCGCCCCTCGCACACCGGGCAGACGCACGTCTGGCGAAGGACGCCGCCGCTCACCCGCGGCCGACCGGTGGGTTTCTGCGGCGTCTCCTTGCCGCAGTGTCGGCAAGGCGCCCGCAACCTGTCGCCGACTTTTGGCTTCCCGCGCGCCGTTCCGTATCCGGCTCGCGCTTCGGCGACAATGCCGGGCATTTCGCCCTGGGGCGCCGCAGGTGATTCCTCGTCCGCTTTCGGCGGACGGCTTTCGTCATCGGTCGGCCGGGGCAGTTCCCTTGCCTCGAATACGGTCGGCAGATTAGTGGATAAGGTCATGCGGGGGGATGCTATTGCTTGCTGTCCAATGCTGTCAACTCGACATTAAACCGGCGGTACCGGCGTAGGTTCAGTCGCATCCGGCGACACCGCGTCCGCCGTCGGTTCAGACTCCACGGGCTCAGCAGCGGCTGGCTCAACAATCACCGGAACTGGTTCGGGCTCTGGTACCGCCGCGACCACGGCTGGCGGTTCCACCACCAGGGGCAGCGGCTCTTCCTGAAGGGTCTCTTCTACGACAACGGGCGTTGGCTCGGGCACAGTGACCGAGGGTTCGGTGACGACTGGCAGCTCGGCCACCGGCGGCGCTTCTGGTGTCTGGGGCACCGGCACAGGTTCTGGCACTGGCACCGGATCCACGACCGGAATGGGTTCAAAGGCTGGTTCGGTGACCGGAGTGGATAGTTCAGGCTCGGTGCCGCCGGGGACGGCGGCTACTACAGTGGAGGTCGCTTCGACTGTGGCGGGCGGCTCTACCACGGGGGGGGGAATCGGGTTCCGTCGTGACCTGAATCGGCTCCACAATGGGGGGATTTTGAACGGCTTCTGGTACCGGTTCGGCGATATCCAAAACCGGCGTTTCGGGCATCTGAAACGTTTCAGATCGCAATTTTTGAGAGTTGGGTCAAGAAAGAAAACGGAAAGCTTTCCCGCTAACCGATTAGCTATGAGATCGTTCGGCGAGGTCTGCGCGTCCCATAAACAGCACGTGTTTCACGAACACCAAATCCGATGCTTGGGCGCGGGGGCTCCGTCTCCGGCTCGGGCGGTGGCGAAAGCAGGCGCATGATCTGCTGGATGATATCCGTGATGGCGTGCTCGTGCGTATCCAGCCGCTCGGTTAGTGATCGCTCCAACTCGGCCAGCTTCTTGGCAAGTCCTTGTTGCGTCGTGATCATGGAACGCATTGCGACAAAAGCCTTCACGACAAACACACTCATCCGCACGGCTTGCGGACTGTTGAGAACCATCGAGGCCATGATCGCCCCGTGTTCGGTGAAAACGTAGACGGATTTGCGTCTGCCACCATGACCGGATTCGGTTATGGATGGCGACCGTTTTATGCCAGAACTTGAAGTCACAATTTGTGACTTCAAGATTGCAACTCCTTGACTATCAAGACGAAACACGAATTCAGACGGGAAACGATCCCGGTTTCGCTTAACCGCCTGGTTGAGGGCTTTGGTCGTCACTCCATTTGGATCAGCGAAGGAGTGAGTGCGAATCTGCCTGAAGAGTGACTACGATATCTCCGGAACTGGTGCGGGTGATGGCGACCGACCACCAGATGCCGTGAGTGGCGGGAATAAC
>CAIZMS010000205.1 GCA_903934155.1 uncultured bacterium
AGCTGGTTCGCGGGAACTGGGTCAACCTGAACGGCCTCTGGGATTATGCCGTGGTGGGCCTCAAGGATCCGCAGCCTGCGCAGTTTCAAGGCAAAATTCTGGTTCCCTTCTGCATAGAGTCTGCGCTTTCGGGTGTCAAACGCCAGTTCACCAACAACGAGCGTCTCTGGTATTCACGTTCCTTCACGGCGCCGGAACTGGCGCCCGGGGAACGGCTCCTTCTGAATTTCGGGGCGGTGGATTATGAGGCGGAAGTCTTCGTGAATGGAAAGCCGGTCGGAGCCCACAAGGGTGGCTACGATGCCTTTTCCTTTGATATTACGGCCGGGATCAAGCCGGGCGCCAATACGCTTGTGGTCTCTGTTTCGGACGCAACCGGCGGCACGCAGGTGAAGGGAAAACAGAGCGCAACGGCCAGTCGCAAGCCCGGGGGCATCCGGTATACTTCGACCTCCGGAATTTGGCAGACAGTCTGGATGGAGAAGGTTCCGGCGAATTCGATTTCAAGCCTCAAGATTGTTCCGGATCTTGATAAGAGCACTGTAACGGTGACGGTGCATGCGGGTGAAGGGGTCGCGAAGGGGGTTGTGCGTGATGGCAAGCAGGTCATCGCAAGCGCCGAAGGCAAAGTTGGCACCCCGATCGTTCTGAAGATCCCGCAGGCCCGGCTCTGGTCGCCGGAATCTCCCTTCCTTTATGATCTTGATGTAGCCTTGGGAAGCGACTCGGTAAAAAGCTATTTCGGCATGCGCAAGATCTCGGTGGGCAAGGATGAAAAGGGGATCCTTCGGCCGTTGCTCAACAATCGCTATGTCCACATGCACGGGCCGTTGGATCAAGGCTACTGGCCGGATGGCATCTATACCGCGCCGACGGATGAGGCCCTCAAGTTCGATATCGAGATGACGAAGAAGTTCGGCTTCAACATGACGCGCAAGCACATCAAGATCGAGCCGGCCCGGTGGTATTATTGGGCCGACAAACTTGGCCTTCTCGTGTGGCAGGATATGCCGTCCGGAGGTGCCGGAATTGGCGCCAAGCGGCCCGCCCAGGATGGCGCGCCGGTTTCGCCGGAGGCGGCGGCCCAGTTCGAGCTGGAGCTGAAGACGATGATCGATCAGCATTTCAACTCGCCGTCGATTGTCTGGTGGGTGGTGTTCAACGAAGCCTGGGGGCAATATGATACCCCGCGCCTGACCCGGATGACCAAGGAATTGGATTCTACCCGCATCGTGTGCAATGCCAGCGGCTGGGTTGATGTCCCGTGTGGCGAGGTGATTGATGGGCATCGCTATCCGGGACCGCCCCGCCCGGAACCCACCGCCGACCGACTGGCGGTCAATGGGGAGTTTGGCGGGATTGGTTTGGCGATACCCGGACACCTGTGGGTTCCTGACCAGATCGCCTCCTCGATGTATCAGACCGCGACCGATCGTCATGATTATGAACGGCGGTTCCTGGACCTCTGGAAGCAGGTTTATGCGGATGATCTGAACCCCGGCGTTTCAGGTGCCGTCTACACGGAACTCACCGATATTGAAAAGGAAGTCAACGGGCTCATGACCTATGACCGCAAGGTGATCAAGGTGGACATGAGTCGGATTTCAGCGGCCATCGGGCGGCGTGAGTTTCCGCCTGCCGCCGCCACCAACACCGCCCCCGTCATTGCAAACGAGCATAAAAACGCAACCAAGCCGAATGTCTTGTTCATTCTGGCGGATGACATGCGGCCGGACTGTATCGGGGCGATGGGGAATCCGATTATCAAAACGCCCAATCTCGACAAGCTGGTGGAGCGGGGAATGGCCTTTACGCGGATGTATGTGATGGGTGCCAATGCTGGCGCGGTCTGTACGCCGAGCCGAACCATGATCCTTTCTGGCCAGTCGGTCTTCAATTTCGGCAACGGCGGATTTGCCGGAAAGCGCATCGCGGGAAAAAGTTCCATCCTGTGGGCCAAGGCGATGAGCGCAGGCGGCTATGAGACGTTCCACCTGGGGAAGGAAGGGAATTCATTCAAGCCGGGGATGGAGGCGTTCGACACCTGTGAATACACGGAGAAAATTTTCGGGTTAGACCACAAGGTTGCCAGCGAAAAGACGACGGACCGGGTCATCGAATTCCTGAAGACCCGCAAGACGGCGAAGCCATTCTTTGCCTATGTGGCGCCGCCGGTGCCTCATGATCCGCGGGTGTGTCCCAAGGAATTCATGGATCTGTATGATTCTGAAAAGATTCCCCTGCCCAGGCGTTTCATGCCGGTGCATTCGTTCGACAATGGGGATATGACGGTCCGGGATGAAACCCTGGCGCCATGGCCGCTAACGGAAGCGGTGATTAAGCGGCATCTGGCCGATGACTATGCCTGCATCACCTGTTTTGATCATCATATCGGCAGGATTGTGGAAACCCTCAAGAGTCTTGGCCAGCTTGATAACACCATCATTATCTTTGCCGGTGATAATGGCTTGTCGCTGGGTGATCATGGGTTGATGGGCAAGCAGAATCTCTACGAGTTTGGCGGTATGCATGTTCCGTTCGTTCTGGCAGGACCCGGAATCCCGAAGGGAACGAGCAAGGCCTTCGCTTACCTGTTTGATGTCTATCCGACCGTCTGCGAGTTGACGGGAACGCCGATCCCCAAGGAGGTCGAAAGCAAGAGTCTTGTGCCTGTCATGACCGGCAAGGCGGCGAATGTCAGGGATTATGCCTTCACGGCCTACCGGGCCTCCCAGCGTGCGGTGCGTGACGAACGCTGGAAGATTATCCGGTATCCGCTGGTCGATCGGACGCAGTTGTTTGATCTGGAGAAGGATCCCTATGAAATGGATGATCTCGCGGGCAAGCCTGAGTGCGCAGGGAAGGTGAAGGAGATGATGGAGCTTTTGGCGCAGCAGCAGAAGCTCTATGGGGATGTGGTTCCGCTGACGGTTGCTCATCCAGCGCCGGCCGCCTGGACGCCACCCGAGCGGGGGGCTGGAAAAGGTGCCGGGAAGCCAAAGCGCAAAGCAAAGAAATAAATACGAAAAGGAAGACGGGTATGTCCATGAGCTATCAAAAAGTTATTTTCTATAAGCGGGCCGTTCTGATGAGTGTGATGCTGGCAGGGAGCGCCCTGCTGAGCGCGGGCAAGGAGCCTGCCGAGGCCCGGCAGTGTATCGCGCTCCACGATGCGCCCTGGCAGTTTTATGGCGCGGGCGCAAGTGACGCCATGCCTGAGCCCGGAACGCC
>CAIZMS010000206.1 GCA_903934155.1 uncultured bacterium
CCTCGCGGCGAATCACCACCTCGCGGACGGCATGAAACAGCATGCGGGGAATCACCACCCCCTTCAGCGCAACCGTGGCACCCGCCATCAACGCCACCCAAATCATGAAGCTCCCATGCGCCATGACGATCATGAACCCCAGCAGAATCCCCTGAACCGCAACAGCCTGGATCAGCGTACGCAAGCGGCTAGCCCCCAGGGCCACAAAATTCAGGAGCAGCACCACAACCAGAATCGGATCAATGAAGTCTTTCATGATTTTACCTCAACAGCAGGATCACGCCAAACGCAGACAGCAAACACGCCGCCACTAGAAAAGTGGGGACAAAAACCATCCGGAACCGGGCCATCATCGACTCCACCATACCAATCAACACCGCCAACCCCAGCATCCCGGCCATGAACAGCCCCCAATCGTACCAGGGATTCCCCAGTTCAAATGGCACCACGACACGCAACAAAACCGCCCCCATCACAAACAGCTTCATCGCCGCTCCGTACAGGATCATCCCGAAAGCGGGACCGCTGTGATCCAGCACCATCACCTCATGAATCATCGTCAATTCCAGGTGCGTGTTCGGGTCGTCAAAGGGAATCCGGCAATTCTCCACTAGCAAAACAATAAAAAGACTCGCCGCCACCAGCACCAATGACGGGGCGGCCGCGCCCGCCCCCAGCGGGAAGGTTCCGTCCAGCATCGTGGTCAGGGACAGCGATCCGGACAGCTTTGCCAATACCAGAAATCCAAAAAACAGCGCCGGCTCGGCAAGACAGGAGAAAGTCACCTCCCGGGCCGAACCCATCCCCTCAAACGCCGATCCAGTATCCAAGGCCGCCGCTGCCGTGAAAAAACGGCCCAGCGCAAACAAATAGGCAAAAAGAATCATGTCGCCGTTAAACGACACCGGCGCCCAATGACCCCCGAATGGAATCAACATTCCGGCCAGCAGCGCCGTCGCGAGACCCACCACCGGACCAGCCCGGAATACCCAGGTCGTGGTCGTACTGAACACGCTCCCCTTCTGGAATAATTTCCAGAGATCATAGTAAGGCTGCAACACGGGCGGCCCGATACGCCCCGCAAACAACGCCTTGGTCTTCCCAATGACCCCCAGCAACAGCGGCGGCAGGACCAGCAACAGAATAATATGAATGATGATATGACTCATGACGGCTTCCCGGTTATCTCCATAATAACAACGCGATTAAAAAAAGGACGATGTAAAACAAGTAGGCATGGATATTTCCCGCCTGCAAAAAACGGAAAGAGGACAAAATTTTCGCCCCGAACCGGAACAGCGGCTTCAGAATGACATCCAGCAAGATATCCGGCACATGGCTCTTGAAGGTTGTCCGCCCCAGGAAAACGGCCTCCACGCGGGGCACCCGCATCCGGGGATGCTGAATCCACGCGAAGAGCGTCCCCAGAATCTGGGCAAAGGACGAGGCGGTGTATTGCATCCGCGCCGAAGGTGCCGCATAGCCGCAATCCCAGGTAATCCCGGAGGCGGCACCGCCCTTCGTGATCCGACGCCTCATCGCCAGCGTAAAGAGCCCCAGTAAAGCCACCAGCGTCAAGGATCCCAGACTGATCCAGCCCAGAGGAACCAGGGTCGCCACGCGAGGCACCCCTTCTATTCCAGCAGGAACCCATGCCCGGATTCCCTGATCCAATACCGGCGTCACCACGATGGGGGCAATTCCGATACCCACGCACATCACCGCCAGCACCAGCATGGGTCGCGTCATCGCCCGCCCCACTTCATGGGCATGCTCTCCGTGCCGGGATCGTGCCGTGCCCAGAAAAACCGCCCCGAAGGCCTTCACAAAACAGGCCAATGCCAAAGCCCCGATCAAGGCCAGAACCGGCGCCACAAATGCGGCCGCGGGCCAGGACAGGGTCTGACCGATACCCAGCGTCCGGAACGCCCCGATATAGATCAGCAACTCGCTCACAAACCCGTTCAAGGGCGGCAACCCGCAGATGGCAATCGCGCCCACGGCAAAACACAGTCCTGTAACCGGCATCACCCGCCCCAAACCGCCCATGTGATCCATGTCGCGGGAATGCGTCCCATGGATCACCGCCCCGGCACTGAGAAACAACAGCGCCTTGAACAGACCGTGGTTCCAAACGTGCAGGAGGGCGCCAGCCAGTCCCAGGACAACCCATTCCATACAATTCAATGAGCGCCCGACCAGCGCCAGTCCAACCCCCATCACAATGATCCCGATATTCTCAATGCTGTGATAAGTCAGAAGCCGCTTCAGATCGTGCTGTCCTAATGCCATGACCACGCCGAGCACTCCGGAGCCCGCCCCCAACACCAGCAAAAGCCCGCCCCACCATACGGGCGGATCCGGGAGCCACGAGGTAAGGCGGATCAACCCGTAAATGCCGATCTTGATCAATACCCCCGACATCAGCGCCGAGACATGGCTCGGCGTCATCGCATGGGCACTGGGCAACCAGATATGAAGAGGCATCAGCCCCGCCTTGCAGCCGAAGGCCAGAACCGCCAGGATAAACACGGCCGTTACAACTCCCGGACTGGCTAAATCGGCGGAAAGCGGGCCCAACGCATAGGATCCCGTCGCCACCCGCAACACGGCAAATAAGGCAAACAGACACAAGGTTGAAATGTGGGTTGTGATCAGGTAGAGCCATCCCGCCTGCCGAACCGAACGATCCTCATCCTCCGTCGTCACTAGAAAAAATGCGCTCATGGCCATGACTTCCCAAGCGACCAAAAACAGGATGGCATTCGCGGACACGGCCACCGTGGCCAAGGCTGCCGTGACCAGTCCATAAAACAAGCGGAGTTTCCGACCATTGTGCGGGTGCGCCTGCTGGCTCCAATACTCCGTGCCATAAATGCCACCAAGCGCCGGAATCAGAAAAATCGGAATCAGAAAGATTACCGACAGGCCATCCACGCGCATCAGGGCGCCTGCTGCCGGAGTGCTCCACAGTGACCCGATGGCACCCATCATTCCGAATACGGATCCGACCACTTCCAGGCGAACTGACTGTGCCTGACCCTTGTTGTCATGGCATGAATAAAACAGGCCAGGCACGCCGCTCAGGGCGTGACAGGCGATTCCCAAAATGATCAGCCACTCATTCATGAACGACCCATTGGCGAACAGCCAACCAGGCAAAGGCCGCCAGCAAAACCACCACAAAATAGAGCATATAGCTCTGGATCTTTCCCTGCTGAACCCACCGCAGGCGGGTAAGGCGCTCCATGAGCCACTCGAAAAAAGGCTGGTAGAAAATCCGGCTCATCGTATCGGGATACCCCGTGGTCATTTTCCCCGCCTCCGGGAAAAGCCCTTCCGGTAAAGCCACACGTGTCTTGGGACGCATCGCACGGGGGAGGAGCCTTGTGACAATCAATTCGGAAAAAGACTGGCCGGTGTATTGGATCCGCGCCGTCGGGGCGAGATAGCCACACCCCCAGGTCTCATTCGACCTTGAGGCCCGGTTGCTGATCGAGACGAGAAACAGCGCCGCGACCGCGCCCAGCATGATCCAGACAAGCGCATTCATCTGGCCCAGTAGCGGCAAGGGCGATACAGGGGAATTCAGCGCCGTCATCAATGACTCAGCGGGGATGGCAAACACAAACTCAACCGTACGGGAAAAAACCAGAATGAGAGCCCGGGGAAACACGGCAACCCCCACACAGCATCCGGCCAGAATCACCAGTGGAAGGGTCATCCAGGGTGACGACTCATGGGCGTTACAGGCCTCCTCGCTCCGTCCCGCTCCCAACAGGACAATCCCGATCAGGCGCACAAAACAGATCATCGCCATCCCACCGACCAAGGCAAGAACCCCTACAGTCAGAAGCAGAATCATCCGGCTCCCTCCGGCAAAATCCAAGCCTCCATTCAATAAGGCCATATAAATCAGCCATTCGCTGACAAAGCCATTCAGCGGCGGCACGGCTGCAATGGCCAAAGCGCCCAAAACCATCGCCACCCCGGTCCGCGGCATGCGAGCCATCAACCCGCCCAGACGCTCCATATCCTTCGTTCCCGTCGCATGCAGGATGCTCCCTGCGCCCAGGAACATCAATCCCTTCATCAGGGAATGGTTCCAGATATGCAACAATCCGCCCGCCAGGCCCAGTATCGCCACCACGGGATGGCCCAGCGTCAGCCCCCACAAGCCAACCCCCAGCGCCAGGGCAATCAACCCGATATTTTCGATACTGGAATAGGCCAGCGCACGTTTGATATCCCGCTGAAACAGGGCCAGAGTCACCCCGAGTAGTGCGCCCAACACACCGATCCCGACCAGCAACGGCCCCCACCATACAGCCGGCGGGCCCAAGAACATCATCATCCTCAGGATCCCGTAAATGCCGACTTTAATCATCACGCCGGACATCAGGGCGGAAACATGACTGGGTGCCGCCGGATGCGCTTCGGGAAGCCAGATGTGGAACGGGACGAAACCCGCCTTGGTTCCGAATCCCACGATGGCCATGACAAACAGTATGGCGGAAAGAGACGGCGAAAGTGGGCCGACCGCCATGAACTGGTCGAAGTCGAGTGAACCGGCATGATGCCCGAGTACCAGGAAAAGAGCCAGAAGAACCGCCGCCCCAATATGCGCGGCAATCAGATAAATCCAGCCTGCCGGACGCACCTCCTTCTTCTCATGCTCGAAGGTAACCAGAAAGAAAGCTGATAACGACATCACTTCCCACGCCACCAGAAACAAAAGCGCATGGCGGGCCAGGATCACCAGCGTCATCCCGAGAATAAAAAGATTGAAAAAGAACCAGTGGGACCGCAGCGACTTGCGTCCCAGAAACGAGCGCATGTACGCTCCGCCGTAAACGGCGGCCAAGGGCGTCAAAATGAACACGGGCAAAAGGAAAAACGCCGATAAGGGGTCAAGCTGGATGTAGAACAGGCCGTTGGGGACATTCCAGGCAAGGCGAACAGACTCCGTTCCTGCCCCGCCCAATGACTGAAACACGGGCCATAGGCCGATGACGGATCCCACCACCGCCCCGCCCACCCCGAAGCGGGAGGATCGCCCTGGTCTGCGCCCGAATAGGAGTGACAGAAGTCCGCCCCCCAGAAAACACACCATGGCTATGAGAAGTGCACTCACTAAAATTTACGGTTCACTGTTCGGTTTTGGAGCGGGAACGATCATGGCGCGGGCGGCGGCGAGAATATCCTCACGAGAGCCCTGCCGGGCGACAATCTCCTTGAACCCGGGATCGCGCAAGGCATGGGCCAATCGCGACAACATATACAGATGAATCCGAACCGTCGGGCTCACCAGCGTAAAAAGCGTATGAACCGGCTGATCATCAATCGCGCCGAACTCAATCGGTTTTTCAAGGAAACACAGGCAGATGGCCGGATGATTGACGGAAAGCACAATGGGGTTACGGACATGGGGAATGGCGATCCCTTCTCCGATCCCGGTCGAGGCCATGGATTCACGAGCCAACAGAACGCGCAGAAGAAGTTCCCGATCCATATCCGGCGGCAGTTTCATGACTCCCACGGCAGAACGCAGGGCTGATTCCTTATCGCTCCCCTCCAACCGGTAAAAAATCCCGCCCGCCTCAAGCGTATCCGCAAAATCCGGCATCAGTTCGGCCGCGGCATCGGGCTCGGCAAACATCTCGGTTGAGACATTGATTTTCTGGGCATTGGCCCACTCCAGGAGCTCGGCCCGGTTAAAGCGATACTGCTCATTAACCTTATAGGCAGGAAGCTGTCCCTGTTGAATCCAGCGATAGATGGACTTCTCAGAAACATTCAAAATCCGCGCAACATCTCGCACACCCAATTGCATAGCGTCACCATGAGAATTGATTTAGACAAATAAGGACATTACCTACAACCATGTCCTAAAAAAGTCAATGATCGTTGCAGTCCAAGATGGGCGAGGTCCTCTCATAAACTTCTTGCCGGGAATGCTTTGAAAGGCATAATACAAACCTTTCACCGCCATAAGACGGCGGGCCCGTAGCTCAGTTGGTCAGAGCGGAGGACTCATAATCCTTTGGTCGCAGGTTCGAGCCCTGCCGGGCCCA
>CAIZMS010000207.1 GCA_903934155.1 uncultured bacterium
AAGCATTGTGAAGGTGGCTTGGCGGCCGGTAGCCGGATTGGCCGGATTAGTCATCATGGCCTTGTGGATGGCGGGTACCTTTGAGACCAAGGTGGGTCCCGGGAAACGGGAGTACCTTCCGGGTTTTGCCCTGCCGGATGGCGCCCTGACCGTGATGGTTAAAATGACCCGGACCGCGTCCCCGGTAGAGGTTGTTGGGGCGGTGGCCTCGGAACGGTGGGTAAACCTGAGTGCCCGGATACCGGCCACAATTCAGACCATGCCGGTGAAGGCGGGTGATGCCGTGACAAAAGGACAGGTGTTGGCAACCCTCGATGATCGTGATATTCGCGAGCAACTTGCCGGCGCCGAGGCGCAATTCAAGCAAGCGGAAACTGAGTATAACCGGACTCTCCGGCTTTTTGAGAAGGGTGCGGCCACCGATCAGGCGAAAGTGGCCGCCCAAACCGGGCTTGAGGCTTCCCGCGCGCGGCTCCAGCAGATGCGTGTCATGCTGAGTTATGCCGAGATCACCTCGCCCCTGGACGGGATTGTGACGGATCGACACTTTGAGTCAGGCGACCTGATTGCGCCCGGACAGATCCTGTTTTCGGTTTATGACCCCAGTGTGATGAGGGTTGAGGTGCCAGTGCCCGTGAGGCTCCTGTCGCGTTTCACCGTGAATCAAGCTGTGTCGGTGGTCTTGGACGGAATCGCCCAGCCGGTCAGGGGCACTGTTCGTGAAATCGTGAGCGAAATTGATTCCCAGAGCCGTTCTCAGAAGGTCAAAATCAAGCTTGAGCAGGCGGGGCTTGCCATCCTGCCAGGAACTTACGGCCGGATTACCGTTGAGGGAGATACCCATGAATCTTTATGGGTGCCGGTGCCTTCGGTGTACCGGGTTGGCCAGCAGGAATTTGTGCAAGTGGTGTCGGAAGGGCGCGTTATCCGGCGTATGGTGCGAACCAGTCTCGTCCAGGACGGACAAGTGGAGCTCATTTCCGGCCTGGCTGACGGCGAGGTGATCCTAGTCGAGCCTGTGAAGGAGGGCTGATTCATGGACGAAAAACTCTCATTTATGGGGCGGATGGTGGATGGGTTCCTGCGGGGGAACCTGGCGGTATTGCTGATGATCATCAGTCTGGTTGCCGGTGTGGTGGCGCTTGTGGCGACGCCGCGTGAGGAGGAACCCCAGATCGTGGTTCCCCTGGCCGACATTATGGTGTCGTATCCGGGCGGTAGCGCCGAGGAGGTTGAGCGGCTTGTTTCCTCGCGTCTGGAGCGCATGCTCTATCAGATTGACGGCGTGGAGTACGTCTATTCCATGTCACGGCCCGGTATGGCGGTGGTCACGGTGCGATTTTTTGTCGGGCAGGACCGCGAGGCCAGCCTGATCAAGTTGTACAACAAGATCTTTCAGAACATCGAAAAAACAACGCCCGGCATTGCCGGCTGGGTGGTTAAGCCGATCGAAATTGATGATGTGCCGATCGTCAATGTGGCGCTGTACAGCGGCCGCTACAACGAGCATGAGCTCTATCGGGTCGCGGAAGAAGTGGCCAGTCGTCTTCAGCATGTTGAGGATAGTTCCCGGGTCACGATTCACGGCGGGCAGAAACGCCAGATCCAGATCAATCTGGACCCCGAACGCCTGGCCGCCTCCCGGATCTCGCCTTTGGAGATTGCCGGCGCCCTCAAGGTCGCCAACGCGCAGAGCGCGAGCGGGTCGCTTCAGAAGGCTGATCGGGAGATCGTGGTCCAAACGGGTGCGTTCCTTCGCAGTGCGGATGATGTTCGCAACCTCATGGTGGGGATGCACGGCGACCGACCGGTTTATCTACGCGATGTGGCGGAGGTGAAGGATGGTCCCGAGGAGGCAACCTCGTATTCCCGTTTTTCGCTCAACAACCAACAACCAACAACCAACAACTTCTCGCAATCCTTTCCCGCTGTCACGATTGCGGTTGCCAAGAAGAAGGGGAGTAATGCGGTCTGGGTGGCGCGTGACATTGAAAAGGCGTTGGAAGGGATGCGGGGTGGGACCATTCCCGATGAGGTGAAGACGCGGATCACGCGCGACAATGGTGAGGCGGCCAACGAGAAGGTCAGTTACCTGCTGGAAAGCCTGGCCATCGCGATCATCACGGTGATCGGGCTGATTGCCCTGGCCATGAACTGGCGGGTGGGGTTGATCGTGGTGATCGCTGTTCCGATTACCTATTCGCTGACCCTGGTGGTCAACTATCTGGC
>CAIZMS010000208.1 GCA_903934155.1 uncultured bacterium
CCCCAGAACAGGCGGGGCGGACCGAGGACGCGAAAGGCTTCGACATCGTTCGGGTCTGGGGCGGCGATAAGTCCCACCCGGTACCCGCGCGACTCCAGCCACCGTCCGATCAGGGGGGCCCCGAAGGAGGGGTGATCCACATACGCATCCCCGGTAACCAGGATAATATCGCACTGATCCCAGCCGCGCGCTTCCATCTCGCAGCGGGAAAGGGGGAGGGGGAGATTGTGAGAAGTTTTCATTTTTTCGTAATCGTGATCTTAATCGTAATCGTAATCCTGTCTGGGGCAGTAGATTACGATTAAGATTATGATTACGATTAAGATTTGCAGGAACTTATTCTTTTACCCGCCTTTTACGCGCCGAAAACTCCGGCGCCTCCTTGATGCAGGTGCCGAGGATGGAGAGGGATTTTTTGAAGAGTTTCCAGCTGTCTTTTTTCAGAGTGAGGGGATCCGCGCCGACATCATCCCAGCCGCGTGCGGTCAGGTTGTCCGGCGGGATGGCGACTTTATCCCAGTTGTGAAACAGGCGTCCCCAGGGACTGTGCAGGATGTTGTGAACCAGTTTTTGGTGGGTGGGGTACCAGAAGGAGTCATGGTAGATCACGCTGGCGATATAGGCCCACGGGGCCAGGACGGTTTTCAGGGACCATTCAATCGGTTTGCGCAGGGGGCCCCAGTAGATTTTATGCTGCATCTTGCTGGCAAAGGTCATTTTCTTGAAGGGTCCGACAAAATTCCAGTTTTCCTTCAGGGCGTCAGGGTCGCCCACGATCTCAATGTCACGCACATCCCCGCACCCGAGGCCCCGTTCGTGGGCCAGGCGGACAAACTTGATGTCCTGAAGCGGGTCAAAGCCCATGAGCTTGGCGGCGACCGCATCAATCGCGACCTGGTCGGATGAGGCCAGGATGACGTTCTTCACGTGGGGGATCATGCAACGGGGGCCCGGGCCGTCGCCCGCAAAGGTTCCGTCCATGACGGCAAAGATGCCGGGATGGATCTTTTTCTGGATCATGAGGAGATCCACGAGGGTTTCATGAATGACAGGGTGGGTCCAGTGCCGGTGCTCATTGAGGAGGCCGCCGAACGCGTTTTTCATGGCGCCGGTGGTGGTGGTGAACACGTGGGTCTTCACCGTGGGCAGGTGGATGATGTTTTCCCCGATGAACCGCTTGGGAATCATGAACCCGTCCGGATAGACTTTGTTCAGGCAGAGAAACTTGTCCGCGATGGAACCTACGGCCTCCCGGACATTGATCCAGGGCTCGTTGCCTTCATAGAGGTGGACATTCCGGAGGCCGTGGGCCTGAACGACATTGATGTGCTTGTTTTCCCGCTCGCCGAGATGGGCGTCGATGACCACGGTTCGGTTATGGCAGGCGTGGATGTTGGAGGAGGAGTAACCGTCGCGCTTCATGGCGCGGATGACGCCGTCCAGCTGCCAGGGGGTGGTGGAACTGGCGGGGTAGAAGAAGTGCCAGCTGATATTCACCTTGAGCGCGGTGTCGGCCTGCTTGGAGATGACATCCTGGTAGCCGGCCAGATTCATCAGCCGGTGAGTGTCTTCCAGTATCGTGGCGGGAGACGTGCGAAGAATGGCAACTTTTGATTTAGTCATCCTGAAACTATACAAAAACAGATCTTGAACGGCAAGTGATCCGCGCTCTTTTCGCTATTCTTCATCGGGCGTGGGTGCTAAAAGAAGTTCCCATTAACTCATTTGAAAGGTGAATCATGATGGCGATGAAGACAGGGTTGACGGTGGCGGTGATGATGGGGGTGTTGGCGGGCCAGGTTCAGGCGGGCTACCAGATCACCATCAAGTCGGTTTCAGAAGGCGATAAGAAGGGGCGGCAGGCCCAGGCCCAGGGTGGCAACAACACCATGGTCTTCGCCGCCGATGCCGATAAGGCCCGGATTGACTTCATCGAAGGCCATGCCCCGGGAGGCGGCAAGGATGGCTATCTGATCACAAAGGACGCCGGGAAATCCTTCACCATGGTCTCGCCCAAGGACAAGACTTACATGAAGTGGGATATGGATGCCATGATGGGAATGGCTGGCGCCATGGGCAACATGATGAAGATGCAGGTCTCGAACCCGAAGGTGGAAAAACTCCTGGACGAGGCCGGTGAGTCCCTCCTCGGATATCCCACCCGTCACTACAAGACCCGCACGGCTTATCATATGTCCATGACCGTCATGGGATTCAAAAACGAGATGGATATCGTCAAGGAGGATGAGTCCTGGACCACCCCCAAGCTGGACATCTCCACGCTGGGCGCCTGGTTCAACCAGATGCCCAAGACCCAGAACGAGGAACTGGACAAACTGGTTCAGGCGGAAAAGGGGAAAATGACCGGAATGCCGCTGAAGATGCTTTCGGTACAGACCTCCACGGATAGCCAGGGGAAGGCCTCCGTCACCCGGTCTTCCATGGTTGTGACGGATATCAAGAAGATCGGCGCCAGCGAGGTTTCGGTTGAAATCCCGGAGGATTACAAGGAACTTGATTTGCTTCAGGCGGCCGGCCAGGAGCCGGAAAAGGGCGCCACTCGCAAAACTCGCAAGAGTCAGGCACCCGCCGGGCTGGATTTCAATACCCTCATGAAGAAGGCGATGCAATCCGCAGAATAAAATGCTTCCTCAATGGATCATTGAAAAGAAGAGGAACGGGGAAACCCTTTCTGATGAAGAGGTGGGGCTCTTCATGGGGGGGTATGTGCGCGGCGAGATTCCCGACTACCAGATGGCGGCGCTGGCCATGGCCATCTATTTCAAGGGAATGACCCCGGACGAAACCGCCACGCTGACCCGGGTCATGATGCAGTCGGGTGAGGTCGTCGATACCTCTTCTATTCGGCTCCCCAAGGTGGACAAGCATTCCACCGGCGGGATCGGCGATAAACTCTCCATCCCGCTCGCCCCGCTCGTGGCCTGTTGCGGGGTGGCTGTCCCCATGATTTCCGGGCGCGGACTCGGGATCACGGGAGGAACCCTGGACAAGCTGGAATCCATTCCCGGCTACCGAACCGGCCTGAGCGTTCCGGAATTCATCCGGGTGCTCCAGGAGTGCGGTTGTTCGATGATCGGTCAGACCGACCGGATCGTGCCCGCCGACCGCAAACTCTACGCCCTGCGCGATGTCACCGCCACAGTGCCCTCCATCCCCCTGATTGTCTCCAGCATCATGAGCAAGAAGCTGGCCGAGGGGATTGACGGCCTGGTTTTGGATGTGAAGTGCGGACGCGGCGCCTTTATGAAAACCCGGGCGGAGGCACGGGCGCTTGCCGAGGGGTTGGTCGGAGTGGGGCGCGCCATGGGCAAGAAGGTCACGGCCTTGATTACGGCCATGGATCAGCCGCTGGGTCGTTCGGTGGGAAATGCCCTGGAGATGATTGAGTCCATCGATATTTTGCGAGGGAAGGGGCCGGCGGACAGCACGGAATTAACCCTGCTGCTGGGCTCGGAAATGCTGGTGTTGGCGGGAGTGGCGCCATCGGTCGAGGCGGCGCTGCCCGTGTTGAGGAGCAAGCTGGAATCCGGCGAGGCGCTGGAGCGGTTTAAGAAGATGGTTCGCGGCCATGGAGGGAATACCGAAGTGATTGATGATCCAGGCCGGTTCCCGGTGGCAGCCGTCCGGATTGATTTTCTTGCGCCTGGTTCGGGGGTGGTGCAGGAGGCGGATGCTGAAAAAATCGGGCGCGCCAGCCTGGTGCTGGGCGCGGGCAGGGCCAAGACGACCGATGTGATTGATCCCGCGGCCGGGTTGTCGGGATTGGTTAAGATCGGAGAGCGGGTCGAGGCCGGTCAGCCGCTGGCCACTCTGCATGCCTCGACCCGTGAACGGATCGAGGCCGCCCTGCCCTGGGTCAGGCAGGCCTTTGTCATGGGGGAAGAACCAGTAACCGCATCGGCTCTGGTGTTGGAAAGAATAACACTGTAGTCCCATAGGCACTGGATTTTGACAAATAGTGGCCCTGTTTTCGAGCAAACACGGGCATATCGGATGCGAG
>CAIZMS010000209.1 GCA_903934155.1 uncultured bacterium
CTGTACAAACAGAATGTGGACAAGGCGGCCAAGATTTATGCCGCCCTGGATTCCAGTGCGTTTTACAAGGGAACGGCGGTCAAGGAATTCCGATCCGACATGAACATCACCTTCCGCCTGCCCACCGAGGCCTTGGAGGAGACCTTTATTAAGGACGCCTCCAAGCTCGGCATGAAAGGCTTGAAGGGGCATCGTGACGTCGGGGGCATCCGCGCCTCGATCTACAACGCCTTTCCCGTCGCCGGCGTGGATGCCCTCGTCGCGTTCATGAAGGAATTTGAGGCCAAAAATAGTTAAGTGTTCTGCGTTATCGGTTATTGGGGCTTGTTCAAACAACCAATAACTGATAACTGGTAACGCTTTTTCCGCGCCTGTAGCTCAATTGGATAGAGCGTCAGCCTCCGAAGCTGAAGGTTGCAAGTTCGATCCTTGCCAGGCGCACCATCCTTCGCTCAAGCTCCTTCCGCTGGTCGGTGCTTGAGTTACGGATGGTCTTTGACCAGATTCCAGTTTAAGGAAAGGGTCTTATGCAAACTTTCACCATCAGCGAAGTCGCCGCCACCATTGACCATGCGGTGTTGAAGCCGAACCTGACGGAAGGGGATGTGGTCAGGGCTGCGCAGATGTGCGTGCGACGCGGCGTCAGAAGCCTTTGTGTGCGGCCCTGCGATGGGGCGCTTGCCGCCAAACTCCTGGCGGGATCCACGGTGGATGTGTCTGTCGTTGTTGGGTTTCCTCATGGCAGCAACCGGGCGGAGACCAAGGCTTTTGAGGCCAGGCAGGCCATCCGGGACGGCGCCCGGGAAATTGACATGGTCATGAATATCGGCCAGTTCCTGGCGGGACACGATGACGCGGTTCGAAAAGATATCGCAGGGGTTGTGGCTGAAGCCAAACCGACGAAGGTGCTGGTGAAGGTGATCCTCGAGACCGGCTATCTTGACCCGGAACAGATTGCCCGGGCGTGCCGTCTCGCGGAAGCTGCCGGGGCTGACTTTGTGAAGACCTCCACCGGGTTCGGCGACGGGGCGGCGACACCCGAGGCGGTCGCGATCATGATCCGTACGGTGGGCAAGACGATGCAGGTCAAGGCGTCGGGCGGGATCCGTGACTGGGATGCCGCTGTCGGCTATCTCCGCCAGGGCTGCACCCGGCTTGGCACGGCGTCCACGGAAGCCATCCTGGATGGCGCCTGCACTGATGGCCGCTGTTATTAACGATAAGCATTTACCACGGAGGCGACAGAGGGTTTCGAGAGAGAAATCGGGTCTTGATGGGGCTCAATATCCCCCTGTATATTCACTCCTTTGAGGGAGGGTGGCTTTCTTGTTCTTCCGGGGTTCATTTGGAATGAGGTGAATGATGTGTGGAATCGTGGGATACATCGGAAATAAAAGTGCTACGGATGTGCTGATCAGCGGATTGAAGCGGCTGGAATATCGCGGGTATGACTCGGCCGGGATCGTGGTCGTTTCCGGAGGCAAGCTTCATACAGTTAAGCAGAGCGGGAAAGTCCGCGACCTGGAGCAGATGGTGTACAGTCGCTGGGATGAAAAATTCCAGGCCGGGGCAACCCTTGGAATTTCCCATACGCGCTGGGCCACGCATGGCAGTCCGACGCCCGAAAATGCCCATCCCCATTACGACCAGACAGGCCGGTTGGCCATGGTGCACAACGGCATCATCGAGAATTACAGCTCGCTCCGCACCCAGTTGCAGGCCAAGGGGCATGTGTTCAAGTCCCAGACTGACAGCGAAGTGCTCATCCATCTGATTGGCGAGCTGTACCAGGGCAATCTGGTGGAGGCGGTGTGCGCCGCCCTGAAGCATGTCGAGGGTACCTACGGAATCGCCGTGGTGTCGGCGGAACGGCCGGATGAGTTTGTGGTGGCCCGTAAGGGGAGTCCGCTGGTGATCGGACTGGGGGAGGGCGAGACGATCGTCGCCAGCGATGTTTCCGCCATTATTTCCCACACGCGGCAGGTGATCTATCTGGATGACGACGATGTGGCGGTGGTCCGGGCTTCCGGTGTCGATGTGCGCAACATCAACAACGTCCCGGTTTCCCGCGCGGTGGCCAAGGTGGACTGGGATGTCGGGGCCGCGGAGAAGGGCGGCTACGAGCACTTCATGCTCAAGGAAATCCATGAACAACCCGAATCCCTGGGCAATACCCTGCGCGGGCGGCTGGATGAACAGATGGGTACCGCATTGCTGTCGGGGCTTTCCCTGACCCCCCGCGAACTCTCCGCGATTCGTCGCGTGGTGATCGTCGCCTGTGGAACCTCGTACCACGCCGGCATGGTGGGAAAGTATTATTTTGAAGAGCTGGCCGATATTCCGACCGAGGTGGATCAGGCGGCCGAATACCGGTATCGGAACCCGATCATCCGGCCAGACGACATGGTGGTGGCCATCAGTCAGTCCGGCGAGACCGCTGATACCCTGGCCGCCGTACGCGAAGCCAAGCAGAAGGGTGCGCTGGTGGTGGGAATCTGCAATGTTGTAGGGTCAACCATTGCCCGCGAAGCCGGGCGGGGCGTCTATCTGCATGCCGGCCCCGAAATCGGCGTGGCCTCAACCAAGGCGTTTACCTGCCAGCTCACTGTGCTGCTGATGATGGCGCTCAAACTCGGCCGTTGCCGGCGCCTCTCCCGCCAGAACGGAATGGAGCTTTGTGAGAAGATCCAGGAGATCCCGAAGCTCGTCAAGGCCGTGCTGGCCCGGAACGATGAAATTGTCAAGGTGGCGGAACAGTACCACCAGGCCCGGGATTTCTTCTTCCTTGGGCGCGGTGCCATGTTCCCCGTGGCCCTTGAAGGGGCCCTGAAACTCAAGGAAATCAGTTATATCCACGCCGAGGGCTACCATGCGGCGGAACTCAAGCACGGCCCTATCGCCCTGCTGGACAAGCAGACGCCGGTGCTCGCCATGGTCAATGACATAGCCGGCCGGGACAAGATGATCAGCAATGTCCAGGAATGCCGAGCCCGCCATGCTCCGGTAATCGGGATTGTCACCGAGGGCGATGCCGATGTTGAGGCGAACATGGATCATGTCATTCATGTTCCGAAATGTTCGCATCTGACCGCCCCGATCCCGACGGTCGTGGCCTTGCAGCTGTTTGCTTACCATGTGGCGCGCCTGCGCCAGTGCTCGATTGACCAGCCAAGGAATCTGGCGAAAAGTGTGACAGTGGAGTAGTTCTTTTAACAACACAGGAGGCTGCAGATGGCTACGATTACGTTTAAGGGAACTCCGATTCAGACGCTGGGAACTTTGCCGAAAGTGGGAAGCTTCGCGCCTGCGTTTAAGTTGACGGCCGGTGATTTGTCGGATGTGGGGCTCGATGCCTATGCCGGCAAGAAAAAGGTTCTGAACATTGTGCCGAGTTTGGACACATCGGTGTGTGCGTTGTCCGCCCAGCGGTTCAATCAGGAGGCGGGGAGTCTGCCGGAGGCCGTGGTCATCAACATATCCGCCGATCTTCCGTTTGCCCAGAAACGTTTCTGTGAAAGCCAGGGGCTCAAGTCGGTGGTTAATCTCTCCACGATGCGATCCCCGGCGTTTGGGCGTGACTACGGTGTGGTGATCACCACGGGTCCGCTGGCGGGATTGCTCAGCCGCGCGGTGGTGGTTTTGGACAAGCAGGACAAGGTGATTTACACCGAGCAAGTCCCCGAAATCGCCCAGGAACCCAATTACGAAGCCGCCCTCTTCGCCCTCAAGAAAGCCTGATTACCCGTGGAGGTCGGTTTTGACGATGGCGCCGGGGAGAGTCGAGGTGTTGGGCCACAGTTTGCGGCCGGGATAGAGACTGGTGTGGATTCCGGTGTGGACATGGTCGCCCATGATCGTGCCGAATTTCCGGCGGCCGGTGTCCAGTAATTGTCCTCCGGCCATGGATCGGTGGGTTTTGCCATCGTGTCGGAAATTGGCGGTGATTGTTCCCGCCCCGAAATTGACGTGGCTGCCGATGATCGAGTCGCCGCAATAACTCAGGTGTCCGATGCTGGTCCGCTCCATGATGATGGAGTTTTTAATTTCCACGGCCTGTCCAATATGGCACCCCTCGCCGATGCTCGTGGCGCCACGGATATAACAATTGGGGCCGATTTTGCAGTGGGCGCCAATGATGACGGTTCCTTCGACATAGACACCGGGGAGCAGGCGCGAGCCCTTGCCGAGGACCAGCGTTCCTTCAATGGTAGCCGCCGGACTGATGTCGCCCTCGATTCGGCCATCTTGGATTGTCGCCATGACCTGTTCATGGATGGCCAGGAGATCCCAGGAATGGCGGATCTGGAAGGACTCCTTGTCCGGGGCCAGGGTTTTCGCCGCCTGTGCCGGATTGCCGATCCAGGCGAGGGCGACACCTGAGGCATCGCGCAGGACGGCTGGGCCGCCGATCTGGCGCAGGTCGGCCAGTATGGCCGAGGAGAGCCAGACATCATTTCGTACAAACAGGTCGCGGGATGTGTCTGTTACCGAGATCTCGAACCCGGCCTTCACCCATTGTTCCCGCTGAAGGTCCGCGAGAGGACGGTTGGTGAGGGGAACATCACCCAGGGCGCGGGTACAGGTGATCGGCTCACAACCCGTCACGGGGCCTGCATCGGAGAATGTGGCGTTCATGTCCCGAGATCCTTGTGAACCGCAAGCGTGAGCGCCTTGATCCAGGCGTCTACCGCCTTCGGGGCCCGGGCTTCCACCAGTAACCGGATTTTATTTTCCGTTCCCGAGTAACGGACAATCAGCCGCCCCTGGTTGCCGAGATCCTCCCGGGCTTGCTTGATGACCCGCGACAAGGTGGGGAGGGATTCGAGCGGCTTCCGGGCTTTCACCTTCAGGCTTACCAGTTTCTGGGGATACTCTTTCATGCAGTCGGCAAGTTCCGCCAGGGTGGTGTTTTTCTGCTTCAGCATTGTGAGAATCTGAAGGGCGGTGATGATGCCATCGCCGGTGGTGGCGTGGTCCATCAGGATCACATGACCGCTTTTTTCTCCGCCGACATTGGCCCCGGTCTTGCGCATCCGCTCAATGACCTGCCGGTCGCCGACATCCGTCACGTCGACCTTGATGCCGGCTTTTTTCATGGCTTCGATCAGACCGAGGTTGCTCATGGTGGTGGTGACCAGGGTGTCATGGGCAAGCTTGCCCTGTTTTTTAAACGAGAGGGCGCACATGGCGAGGATGCGATCCCCGTCGACAACGCGGCCTTGCGCGTCGCAGAAAATGATGCGGTCGGCGTCGCCGTCGAACGCGATGCCCACATCCGCCTTCTCCTTTTTGACGAGCTTCCCGACGGCCTCCGGGTGCATGGCGCCGCACTGGTTGTTGATGTTGTAACCATCGGGTTCGACGGAAGCCTTGATCACCTTGGCGCCCAGTTCCTTGAAGATCAGCGGGGCAATGAAATAGGCGGCGCCGTTAGCGCAGTCCATGACCACCTTGAGTCCCTCGAGATCGTGATCTTTGATGGTGCTTTTAGCGAATTCGATGTAGCGCCCCCGGGCGTCCTCGATGCGGTAAGCTTTGCCCAATTGGTCGCTCCGGATATGTTCGCTACTCAGTTCGCCGGAATGGATGTGCCGGGTGATGTCGGCCTCGATGAGGTCGGAAATTTTGAATCCATCGCTTCCGAATATCTTGATGCCGTTGTCATCAAAGGGATTGTGAGAGGCGGTGATCATCAGGCCGACATCGGCGCCCATGCTCCGGGTGAGGTGGGCGACGGCTGGAGTAGGCACGGGGCCCACGAGCATGACATCCACGCCCATGGAAACCAGCCCTGCCGTCAGGGCGGTCTCGAGCATATAGCCGGACAACCGGGTGTCCTTGCCGATGACTGCCTTGCAGGAGCCATGTCCCGAGGCGCCGAGCACATGGCCGAGGGCCTTGCCGATTTGAAGCGCCACTTCAGGAGTGACCGGATAACAATTTGCCCGTCCCCTGATTCCATCCGTTCCAAATAATCGTTCCATCATGCTCCTCCCCATGATTCAAAACCAAGATGGGTTGCATCCTAGTCTTTCGTGCTCAACATAACAACCGAATAGCACTTACTTA
>CAIZMS010000210.1 GCA_903934155.1 uncultured bacterium
ATACTTGAATGCCATCGGGCTCTTGGAATCATGCCCGTCGAACTTGATCTTTCCAATACGCTTGAAATACTCTCCGGCTTTGCTCTTCATACTGTGTGTTCCTTTCATGACTTCATACTGTTAAGCAACTTCGTTTTCCACTCTTCATAAGCCTGTGCATAGCGATCGCTGTTTTTCGCGTCGGGCTCAATCGTCTCCACGGACTTCAGCGAGGCGAAGGCCTCCGTGAAGGTCTTATAGATACCAACCCCAACGCCCGCGCCGCGCGCCGCGCCGATCGCGCCATCCGTCTCCATGAGCTCCACCGATGCCCCCGTCACGGAGGCAAAGGTCTTGCGGAACAGCGGACTCAGGAACATGTTGGCGTTTCCTGCGCGAACCACGGAAGGCCGGATGCCGATGCCCTGCATAATATCCATTCCATACTTAAATGCGAAAACGATGCCCTCCTGCGCCGCGCGCAGAAGGTGCCGCCTGTCATGGATATTGAAATTAATCCCTCTGAACTCCGCGCCACGGTCGGCATTACCAAGCATTCTTTCCGCGCCGTTACCAAATGGCAGGATGGCCAACCCGGCCGACCCGATCGGAGCCTGGGCGCCAAGATCGTTCATGGCCTGATAGCTGATTCCGTCGGGCATGATGTTCCGCTTCAGCCAGGAATTCAGGATGCCGACCCCATTGAGACAGAGCAGGACGCCAAGCCGGGGTTCCCCTGACTTGTGGTTGACATGCGCAAAGGTGTTCACGCGCGACTGCGGATCATACTTAACCTCGGCGCTCACCCCATACACGACCCCGGAGGTTCCCGCCGTCGCCGCAATTTCGCCGGGATTGAGGACATTCAGCGAAAGCGCATTATTCGGCTGATCCCCCGCCCGATAGGCAATGGGCGTGCCCGCCTTGAGTCCCAGCGCTTCTGCGGCGGCAGCGGTGAGGCACCCTTGATCGGAAAAGGTTCCGGTGAGTTCAGGTAAAAGCCCGGCATCGATCCCGTAGTGATCCAGAAGGAATCCAGCCGGCTTGCCTTCCTTGAAATCCCACAACATCCCCTCGGATAGCCCGGACATCGTGGTTTTGACGACACCGGTCATCTTCATCGCGATGTAATCACCGGGAAGCATGATCTTGAAAATCTTGCCATACACCGCAGGCTCATTGTCCTTCACCCACTTCAGTTTTGAGGCCGTGAAATTGCCGGGGGAATTGAGCAGATGCCCGAGGCATTTCTCCGCCCCGATGGACTCAAACGCCTGGCGCCCGGTTTCCACGGCACGACTGTCGCACCAGATGATGGCCGGACGCAGCGGCTCCAGATCCCGGCCCACGCACACCAAACCGTGCATCTGGTATGAAATACCGATGGCCTTCACATCTCCAGGATGAACGCCCGAAGTCGCAAGGATATCCGCCGTGGCCAGCTTGAGATTATCCCACCAGGCGGCGGGATCCTGTTCAGCCCAGCCCGGCCTTACCGCACGAATGCCCATTTCCTGCTTCGGATAAAAGGAGGCCGCAAGGCAGGCGCCGGTTTCGGCGGAAATCAGGCAAGCCTTTACGGATGAACTACCAATGTCGTAGCCGATCAAAACCATACGCAATGCTCCTATGTGATGAGGGTAGTATTACCATGGCGAAC
>CAIZMS010000211.1 GCA_903934155.1 uncultured bacterium
GGGGGAGGGAGACATGGGATTCGTCGATGATGGTCAGGAATTCACCCTGAAAATAATCCAGAAGGGTGGCTGGTTTTTCGCCGGGTTTCCGGCCGCTCAAGTGGCGGGAATAGTTTTCAATCCCGGAGCAGACCCCGATTTCCTTGAGCATCTCCATGTCGTACATCGTCCGCATCTTGATCCGCTGCGCCTCCAGCAGTTTTCCATTTGCCTCGAACCAGCGAATGCGCTCCTTCATTTCCTCCAGGATGGCCCCGATGGAGCCTTCAATCCTGTCGTAGGGCATCACGAAATGGGTGGCCGGGGAGATGACCACATGCTCCAGCGCGCCCTCGGTGTGGCCGCTGACAACATCAAAGGACTGGGCGCGCTCCAGGAGATCGCCGAAGAAATCCAGCCGGACCCCCTTGGTGGAGTAGGAGGGAAAAACATCCACCGTGTCGCCCCGCACCCGGAAGGTGCCCGGCTCGGGGGCGTAATCGTTCCGGGTGTATTGGATATCCACCAGTTTCTTCAGGATTTCGTCGCGATCCACGGTGTCGCCGACACGGGCCTCGATGATCATCCGGCGGTAATCGTCCGGCGATCCCAGGCCGTAGATGCAGGAGACGGAGGCGACGATAATGACGTCTTCGCGGCAGAGCAGGGAGTTTGTGGCCGAAAGCCGGAGCCGCTCGATCTCCTTGTTGATGGAAGCGTCCTTTTCGATGAAGGTATCGGTCTGCGGGATGTAGGCCTCGGGTTGGTAGTAATCGTAATAACTCACAAAATACTCCACCGCATTGTCGGGGAAGTAGCCTTTGAGTTCCGCGTAGAGCTGGGCCGCCAGGGTCTTGTTGTGAGAAACCACCAGCGTCGGCCGTCCGTGCCGGGCGATCACATTCGCCATTGTGAAGGTTTTTCCGGATCCTGTTACCCCCTCGAGGATCTGGAAACGTTCTCGTCCGGGCGCAAGGCCCTGGCAGAGGGCCTCAATCGCCTCCGGCTGGTCGCCGGTGGGCTGGTATTGAGAGCTTAATTTGAATGAGGCAGTGTTCACAGTGCCAGCATTCGTTCCAGGCACAGTTTGGCATCGGGGATCAGCGCCGACGGGACCTTTACCTGGTTCCGGTCAGGCCAGTCCTTCAGGATACGCAGCAGATTCTGCTCATTTGTCTTCGCCATGTTCGGGCAGAAGGAGCCCTTCAGCATTTTGATCGTCAGGCGGTTCTTGTGCTGTTCCGCCAGCCGTTTCACCAGCTGCGACTCGGTGCCGATTACGAGGGTTGAGCCATCCGGGGCGGCCTGGACATACTGGATGATCTGCGCGGTTGAGCCGTGGGCGTCGACCATCCGGACAATCTCCTTCGGGGTTTCCGGGTGAACGATGATTTTTGAACCGGGCCAGTTCCGTCGCGCGGCCTCGACATCCGCCACGGTGAAGTTCACATGAATGGGACAGTAGCCGCCCCAGACCAGGATGCGGACATTCTTAAGTGCCTCGGGGGTGAGGCCGCCATCCGGTTTCTGGTAGTCGTAGATGGCGGTTTGTTCGTCCGGAATTCCGAGATCGTGGGCGCTGTTGAGGCCCAGATGGATATCGGGGAGGAAAAAGATTTTCTTTCCCTGGTCGAGTGCCCATTTAAAAATCCGGGGGGCATTGCTGGAGGTGCAGGCGCTTCCGCCGGTGCGGCCGCAGAAGGCTTTGATGCGGGCGGTGCTGTTCACGTAGACCACCGGGAGCCAGTCCTCGCCCTGCCGCTTCAGGAAGGACCATGCCTTTTCAACCTGATAGTCGTCGGCCATGGTGGCCATGGGGCAGCCGGCGCCTGGCTCGGGCATAAAGACCTGTTGGGCCGGGGTCGTCAGGATATCCGCGGATTCCGCCATGAAATGAACGCCGCAGAAGACAATGCGCTCAGCCTGGCTGGCGGCAGCCTTTCGGGCGAGTTCCAGAGAGTCCCCCGTCACGTCCGCATGGGCCAGAACGGAGGGATTCTGGTAGTGGTGTCCCAGAATCAACAGTCGATCACCCCATTCCTGGCGGATGGCTTCGATAGTGTGTGTGGTGTCTGTCATGCGGGGGATCTTACCAAGAAAAGCGGATAGAGGGTTGCAAAAAAAACGGGGTTTGCATATAGTCCCCGCCCGATTCAGATAAACACGCACCTGTAGCTCAATTGGACAGAGCATCTGACTACGAATCAGAAGGTTGCAGGTTCGATCCCTGCCAGGTGCGCCATCCTTCGCTCTACGCCCTGA
>CAIZMS010000212.1 GCA_903934155.1 uncultured bacterium
GATGAGCCCACCTCCGGTCTTGACCCGATCGCGTGTCGTGAAGTCAAGGATCTCCTCCTCATCCTCGCCCGGCAGGGAAAAACAATCCTGATCTGTTCGCATCATCTTGCCGATATGCAGGACATCTGTAGCCGGGTCGCCATCCTGCTCCAGGGCGAAGTGTGCGCAACCGGCTCCGTTCAGGAGTTGCTGGCCACGCCGGACACGCTGAAACTCACCCTTCAGGCCCCCTCACAAACTACGCTAACGGCCGTTCTGGACCTCCTGGAGCGGGAAACCGGAACGCGCCCTCAGGTCGACCACACAGGGCGAACCCTGGAATCAGTTTACATCGAAACGGTGTCACAAAGGAAATCGGCTCCATGAGCACCCATGCCGGGAAATCTCTGATGCGGATTTCGGCGCTGGCGGGCCTGACCGTTCGCGACGCCGTGCGTTCGCGACTCCTGGTTTCCCTCGGAGGAATTCTAATCATTGGATTGATCGGTCTGCCGTTGCTGATCTCAGGGGACAATACCCTGACGGGCCGGCTTCAGGTCATCCTGAACTACACCCTGAGCTTCGCTGTCACCATGCTTTCGATTGTTACGCTTTGGACAGCGTGTGGAGGGGTCTCCTCTGAAATCCAGGATCGGCGCCTCTATCTGGTCCTAACCAAGCCCGTCCACCGGCACGAACTCTGGCTGGGGAAATGGCTTGGTATTGTCGCCCTGAATGCCCTGTTACTGACCCTCACCGGGTTGATCATCGGAGTCATGATCTGGCACACGCTTCGCGCCTCGCCCGAGTCCGAGTCCGTGAGACGCCAGGCGCGCGAGCAATTTCTCCTGGCCCGTGAATCGCGGCTTCCCGAATCACCCGTTTCGGCGCAACAGGCCCTTTCCAGTGCCGAGGCTCTGGTTAAATCCGGCCGAGCCCCCGCAGGAATGGACGCCGTGCAAGTCGCGACAGAACTGATGAAGGAGTTGAAAAGTGCCCGGTTCGTCATCGTCCCGACGGGTACGGTTCACTTCGCCTACCACCTTTCAACCCCGTGCACCGGTGCCAACGATGGGATTTTAAATTACAGGATCGAATCCTCCCGTCCGGAACGCAACCCTATTCCCGCCCTATGGGAGATCCAGACCACTGGAGGAATAGCGCTTCACCTTTCTGTAACCAACTATCCCGGCCTGCCCAACCATCTGCTGATTCCCGGGTCCATGATGCAGGGGGCACAGTCCCTCACCCTGACATATCACCGGCTTGACAGCAGCAGTCCCGCAACGCTGTTTATGGCCCAGAATGGCCAGGAGCCGGAATTATTGATCCCCTCCGGTTCCTGGGCGATGAATCTGGGCAGGGGCCTCCTGATGATCCTGTGCCGACTGGCTTTTCTCTCCGCCCTCGGATTGACAGCGGGGTGTCTTCTCTCAACACCGGTGGCCGTATTTGTGGCCTTTTTCATCATGGTGCTTCTGACCTTGTCCGGCTATGTGGAGTCAGTGGCAACAAGTGGCGTATTCTATATCCCGCACGAAGGCGCCGCGCTCACCAAGACCTGGCTGGACAAGATCATTCTGACTCAATTCAAAGGGCTCAACAGTCTCACCCAGCCGCTGCTCCGGCTTGATCCAGTACCGTTGCTCGAGGAAGGACGCCGGATCAGCTGGCTCCTGACCGCCCACGCCGTGGCCTGGCTCGCCGGCCTTTACACCGCCGTCACCGCCGTCATCGGAATTTTTCTATTCAACCGTCGGGAGATGGGCTGATCGACGGGATGATCACTCCCTCATGGGTCGATATTTTCCAGCGCCAGTGTCTTCGTATTGATCCTGCGGTAATAGCAGTTCCGGGGCTGGCCCTTCTGGTTCTTGGTATGGCAGATCCCGCCGCGACGCGGCCGGACGGTATAGACCAGGGAATTCTGTTCGCAGTTCACAAAGGCTTCCACGAGATCGTAGGTCTCGCCCGAAGTCTTCCCCTTCTCCCACAGCTCGTTTCGCGACGTACTCCACAGGACTACGGTGCCGGATGCCAAGGTTTTTTTCATAGCCGTCTCATTCGTGTAGGCCACCAGAATCACCTCGCGTGAGTCGGCATTCTGGATCGCCACCGGGATCACATCCGAACACACCTTCGCCACCTTGGCGATTTTACTGAAGTCCAATGCCAGCTTCAGTCCTTCTTCCAGTTCTTTCATAATACCACCACCCTCTTCCTTAACTATGCTCCTGAACCCCGAACCTTTTTTACTTCCTCAAAAGGTCCCTGATCTCCGTCAACAACTTGATATCCGCCGGCGGCTCAATCGAGGCGTCAGGATTGGCTTCCTCTTTTCTGCGCATGGCGTTCATCCCCTTCATCATTAGAAAAATAGCGAAGGTCACAATGAGAAAATCAATGATGGTATTGATGAATAGCCCGATGTTAACCGTGGCAACCCCGGCGGCCTTGGCTGCGGCCAGAGTCTTGAATGAGCCTTTACTGAGATCAAGCACGACAAACAGGTTGGAGAAATCCACCCCGCCCATAAGCTTCCCGATTGGCGGCATGATGACATCCGTGACCAGTGAGGTAATAATCTTCCCGAAGGCCCCGCCGATAATGATACCGATGGCCATATCCATCACATTGCCCCGCATCGCAAATTTCTTAAATTCCTGAACCATACTCATATCAACTCCTCCTTTATTTGATTATCACAAGCTTTGAAAAAATCAATCCACCCGGCCGCCGCCGAAGGCGCGGCTGGGAAGCTCACCTTGCCAGATAAGCGACGATTGTTTCAAGGCGCGACATTCTTCCAGAGACGGCGATCGATAAATCAACCGGAACATAGATCCAAATCGCTGAATCTCGCTAATGTTATTGGTTTTTCCTGCATGGACGACAAACCATTCCGGCCGGGTCATATCCACCCGCACGACATGGCTCTCGCCGGGTTTCAACACCACCACATCCGCATCCGTCACCGCAGGCCGCTCCAAACCGACTCCCACCCATTTCCAATCACGGGTGCCCCAGGAACGGATCCAGTCATTCTCCAATGACAGGAAACGGCCCCCGGGTTGATCCACTACGGCAAGGGTATTGGACGAAATATTCATCAGCGTGAGGGTCACCGAACGAATCTGCCGGTTTGTCGGCGAGACCGTCTCCAGCTTGGTGCCGACACCCAGATTGCACCACCGGTACCCTTTCATGACCGATACGCCCTTCCCAGACACCGCCACTTCCATTTCCAGAGGCACTTGAATCTCGCCGCGCCGACGCAACTCCTCCATCTGCTTGGCCTTGTCAGGCTGCGCGAAGAAAGCCTCCAGTCCGTATCGGACCGGAATCGTCTCTGTGTTTCCCCAGTAACGATCCACCCGCCCACGCAAGAAAAGCCCAGCCACAGGCTTTTTGTCCGACAGGTAATCCAACGTCGCCACCCCGCCCGCCGTCTGTTTCATGGCGGCATAAACCAATTTCCCATGGGAAGTCCGTCCATCCATCTTTCCGGATAGTGCGCCCCGCACCTGATTCGTCGGCACCCGACTGAACTCGTAATCCAGCTTCACATAGTTGCCCCGGAACGGATCCACAGGATCCAGGGGCGCGGTGCGCAGGTAAATGATCGTCCCCCGGCGCAACACCCATTCCCGCTCACCGGCCATATACCCGAGCACCAGAATCTGAAAAACCACCGTCACTATCATCAATCCGGTTCTCATTGGAGGCCCCTCCCTTCCTTTTGTCTGCGGGAACGGGAGTACAGGAATCCCTCAACCAGCAGAACCAACCCAACGGCCAGGAATACACTCCCCCGAATCAACTGGCTTTCGAAAAGATCGAAATAACGGGCCACCACCAAAAGCACCAGAAGCACCGACCCGATCACTGTGGGCTTGAGCAGGCCTTCCCGACAGCCCCGTGCCATCATGGAGGCCACCATCCCGATAAAAACAAGGTTGAAGGGCCCCGCGATGACCCACCCTTCCACCGCATGGGATGCTGTCAGGTCAACCATGCCAAGAATCACGGTAAGGGGAACCAGATAGACTTCCCATCCGGGATCGCCCTCCTCGCTTCGGATCCTTCCCTTTGTCTTCCAATACGCCAGGCCAATCCATGTGACCAACGCCAACGACAACGGAATCAATCCGAATACAAAAGACGGCCAGTGAAGGGATTCGCCATGCCAGTAAAACAGATCGCGGGCAATTTTCGGAAAGCTCATCAGGTACAACATCACCCAAAAACTCACCCACCCGTAAAACCCGAATATCGGGGCGGCTCCGGAAAAATTGCCAGGATAGGCGGCAAGCTGCGAGAAGGCAATCAGCACGGCGGAAAAGCTGAGAAAGGTCGAAAACAGAAGCCAGGATGAGTCCCCACCGGCTGGTAGCGAAAACCCATATGAAAAAAGGAATGCGGGAATCAGAACCGCCAGCAAGATCCGGGATCGTCTCCGCCAGGCCAGGGATCCCAGGATCAAGGCAATACAGGCGGGTGCCACCCAAATCGGGGTGTCGAAGGCCAGTCGTTCAGCACCACCCCACACCGTCAGGAGAGTGGCCGCCAGGATCGCCTGGGGAATGGACGGCATCACCACCGCCATCGACAGGGCACCCAGTCCCCAGATCAGGAAGGCATTCGGAAAGTGCTCATCAATATGATAAATCTGGGCAACTAGAAAAATGCCTGCCCCGAAAAGCATCGACCCCAGCAGGGAAATCCCCTCCCCAAGGGCACGGGTTCGTTCCGCTCCGAGTTTCAGCCACAGCCCCGACAAATGGGTAAGGGCAACAGCCCCCAGGATAATGGCCAACTTGGCGAATTTTGGAATCGCATCCCAGTTATACGCCAGCAACAGGATCACTCCGAGCCCGATGATCACCGCCCCCAGGCAGGAAAAAATAATCATGCCCCAGGATCGCCCGTTCCGGTCGACCGGATAGCGGGCCTGAAGGACCTCCGCCTGATCGCGAGAGATGAGACCCTCGGTCTGCCAAGTCCGGATTTCACCGCGCAACCACTCCTGAGTATCCGACTTTGCCATGGCTTCGTCCTTTCTCCTTTACCGGGGCCAAACCTGAACCCGAACATACCGCTTCCCCCACTCCACCGCCTCGTGGTGGGAATCAAAGTACAGGTCAATATGATCCCCCTTGATGGCTCCGCCCTGATCTTCGACCCGTCCGGTCCCGTAGCCCTCAATTTTCATGACCGTGCCAAAGGGATAGCGCTGGGTATCGGCGGCTATGGTTCCATGTCTGGCATGGGTTCCGCTCGCCGTCATCCCGATCTCCTTGCGTTTTCCCTTGAGAGGACCAGACGAATAGACGGGCCTTAGCAGCCAGTTGCGGTGCCAGTCGCAGCATTCCCGACAGGGACAGTAGCCGGTCACCAGCATGCGCCGATCCAGTCGCAAGCCTCCCGGCGGGGGGCGAATCGTGGCGCATCCCGCTCCCAACAGGACCACTCCCAACACTACCGCGATATAGTAAAACCGTTTCACGGGGGCAGATCCTATCACTTTTGTTGGACAGTCGCCACAAGTTCGGCATAATCGCCGCCTTTCATGAATCAGAACGAACAAACTCAATCCAGTGTGGCGACCGGAGGGGGGCCATCACGAAACAACTTCATTCACCGGACTCTTTCTATTTCCATTCTCGAGGGGTGCGCCTGGGCGGTGATGTGGGGATTTGGAGAATCATTCGTCGGCCCTTTTTCGGTTTTCCTAAAGGCCAGCGACTTCCTTATGTCGCTGCTTTGCACCTTACCAATCATCCTCGGCGCCATCGCCCAGCTTGTCGGCGCAACCTTGATTGAGCGACTCGGACGACGGCGCCCCCTGATGGCCCTCACCAGCGGCATTCATGCCCTCGGCTACATCCCCGTGTTCTGGCTCCC
>CAIZMS010000213.1 GCA_903934155.1 uncultured bacterium
CCATGTCCTAAAAAAGTCAATGATCGTTGCAGTCCAAGATGGGCGAGGTCCTCTCATAAACTTCTTGCCGGGAATGCTTTGAAAGGCATAATACGAACCTTTCACCGCCATAAGACGGCGGGCCCGTAGCTCAGTTGGTCAGAGCGGAGGACTCATAATCCTTTGGTCGCAGGTTCGAGCCCTGCCGGGCCCATAACCCCAACGGCGGGAAAAAGCGGAAGGCAGCCTTCTGAGATCTCCATAGCAAGGGACATGATCATGGCGGGATGCCCCCCCTTAATCCGAGCCACCAGTTCCAGTATTTTTCGGCCTCAATAGTCGCCGTTCTAATAATGACTGCAAGTCCCGTCGGCCATCCACAACTGCATACACAAATACAGTCTTCCCAGAGATTTCATAGATGATGCGGTAAACTTGAAAATGCATTTCCCGATAGAGGTCTATTCCGATCCGGCTCATTTCGGGCGGACTATTTCCTCTGCCGGGATAAGTCGCCAAGGCTAAGCACGCTCGTTCAAGTTCATCCAACAAACCAAAGGCACGCTCGGGAGAATCATTCCGGGCAATGTAGGATCCGATATCAAACAAATCCCCCTCAGCCTCTGCGGTGATTTGAACGTGGTGGACTGTCATGGCTTCTGGACGGCCGCCAGACGCTTGCGAATTCCGGCGAAAGCCACTGTAACCGGTCTCACTTCACCAGCCGCCACATTCTGACGTCCCATGACCATGATCTTAAGAAAAGCTACCGTTTCGCGGGTCTCCTCATAAGTCTGAATGTCCTCAACCACGACCCTGGCACGGCCATTCTGAGTAATGAATACGGGGCACCGGCTTTCCGACACCGAGTTGATCAACCTGGCAGTATGGGTTTTGGCCTCACTAATCGGAATAATGGTATCAGATAAATTCATGTCGTTCCTGCACCTCGCGGATCTAAATTCAGCTCTGAATTTAACATGCTGCAGAATGTCAAAGCAAGACTCTTAATGCAGGACTCGACAATATTCCTGTCCCTGTTGGCCCTCTGCCGGGCCCACACCTACCAGCGGCGAACATCAAGCCGGTAATATCCATTTGCACCGGGCGAAGAAAGGCTGATGTTGGTGCCTCCACCCATTCCCCTAATCCGAGCAACCCGGGTTGTCCAGCTGCCCTCCATCAGATTTGTAGAACTCTGGAGGTCATAGAAATGTCCCATGGCGGTCGGGAAATGAACCGCTACGGTGGCATTGGAATGAATAAACCTCTCGACCCTGAAACACACCCCTGTATCACACGGACTGGTCCCGGCAATAAACTCCGCTTCGTCACAGGCCCCATCTCCGTCGGAATCACCCTTTGATGTCAGGTTTGTCAATCCCCCGTAATAGGTCGTTTCCCACCAGTCTGGAAGCCCGTTGGTATTGGAGTCAGGCTCGACCAGGATCGCGACATCGTCAATTTGCCAATAAAAGTCATCGTCTGCATCATAGTAATGGAAACGCACCACAACATTGGACTGCCCTTTCGCCAGTGGGGTGAGATCAATCAACTCTGAGACTGGCCCAGGATAGTCAACTGACTGCCTACGCCAGAGATTAATCCACGGTCCGCCCCCCCCTGAAATACTGAGATCCACATCCGCAACATCAACATCCCAGCTGACATAATCCGTCTTGAAAACCAAATAGGTCAACGCCGTCGAGGCAACCGAAAAAGGCAGAGTCCGAAGCTCCGTATCCATGATTCCCTCATCATAATAATCGCTATCCGCAATGGCAACGGCACCCTGCCCCCCTGTATTGTTTCCCCATCCCCCGGGATCATCAAAACGCCAACAACCATTCGGGTTGGCGTTTGTGGTGATGGTCCATCCGAGCGGCAAGCCAGAGTCAAAAGATTGCGGCATGGTTTCAATCGTCTGGGCATCCTGGATAACAATGATGTTGCTGGCGACGCCCGTCACATAACAATTTGATATTGGCTCCAGGACAACACAAAAGGTTTTTGACGGTTCAGGGATGGTGTCAGGGATAAGGGTGATCACCCTGGAAACAAGGAACTGTCCTACGGCAAAGTCAACCCTTCCGGATACGGCTGTGTAATCCAAACCCGGCAACGCTGTTTCCGGGATCGTCCTGAATCCTACAGAACATTCATCTTCACCGCTACCGGACCGGACAATCGATACAGTGGCTTCCCCAGTATTCTCGAGCCCATAAACTTCTACTACGGAAAACGACACGCTGTTTGACTCAGCGGCATTTACCGTACAGGTCGCAAAAAACACGACCCCCAACGCGAGGCTGAAAGGCCTTTTCATCACGCCACTCGTCTTGGCCGTCGCAGGCCATAAAATCAACCCAAACGCCTATACCCACTTTTACTCCCGGATTACCGCCGCAATCCCCTCATTTTCACCCTGATCCTTGACGGTAATCGTGTTGTTCCCGCCCAGATTTTTTCCTTCGTAAATGGCCGTCAGTCCACCGCTGGCACGAATCGTCCCACGTGCAGGATCACTCACTGACCAGACCAACGGCAACGCCAAGGCAATGTTCGTACTACTGAGCGAGGCGGTGAACACCACCGTCGCCCAATCATTTGTCACGGTCACGCTCGCGGGATTGATTGTAATCACATTATCCGTCGTCTTCGTTGATTCGCATCCCACCAACACGAGACCCGCCAACACCAGCATGGTTAATCCGCCAGAAACCCAAGCACTCATTGTTTTCATTGGACTCATTCCTTTCTGTTTAATACCCATCTTCAGAACACTTGACTCCAAATCCCGTCCGTCACCACCACATCCGAGTTGAACCCGGGGAAAAACGGACTGGGCAATTGCGACGCATCATAGGTGATGTTGAGGTCTTTCTTGATGGTCAGATCTCCACCTGACACCACACACCCGGTAATACCCGCAGACCCTGTAAACTTATCCATAACAATGTCGCCGCCCGCGTATATCAGCCCCGCAAACTGAAATGTTTTTTGAATATCAATCGAGCCCGGCGTGATCAAAGCGCTGTTCCCGTCTGAAAAAGCATTGTCTTTGGCAATCTTAATGCTCGTGGC
>CAIZMS010000214.1 GCA_903934155.1 uncultured bacterium
ATCGGGCACCACACCGTCGGTTGCCCGTCAAACTCCGCCGCCAACACAACCGAACGGACGGTCTGCGTGTCGCTTCGCGGCTCCAATTCCAACCGCAAGCTTCGCACGGCGTTCCCGCCTGCCGGCAAATCCAACGCCAATTCCGCACCCGGTTGAATTTCACCCTCCCGCCGTGTTTCCGTTCCAGCAACCACGGTGCCAAGCGATTGAAGCAATTCGGCATTTCGTTTCAAAGCAGCGCCTGCCATTTCGAAATTATCCATCGTGAAGGTCACGACCTTTGTTCCCGTTTCGTAGGCGCGATAGTTGATTACAAAATAGTAGGGTTTCTCATCCAGCGTGATCTTGCAGGACTTGGCAAACGGGATCGGCAGATAGAGATCCCCGCCGGCTCTAACAAAACCTTCCTCATCCGAGGCGATGAAAGCCAACGGCGGTTTGACAAACCCCTGTCCGGCCATCAGTTCGTGCATTTTTACGGCAATGCCAGGCTTGGTACTGCCGTCAAAATAAAAACGGACAATACAGTTTTTCCTCACATCCAGTGGAATCCAAAATCGAACAACCGCACCGGGGCCGTCGTGCTCCATAAGCACCCACTCCTGCCGTCCTTCATTTTGCTCAACCCGGATGACCTGGTCGCTATCAGCGTTGGCGTGCCACGTTTTTAAATCGTTGGGACTTGTTTGTCGTCGATCATAGCTGCTGGCCTGCTTACAGGTGAACGCTGGCTGGGGCAGACGAGCAAGCGAGTCACGATCCGTCATTTCAGTCAACAGCGATGCGATAGTCACCGAACCGTTATCCACGTCGTCCGACAACGTCACGGCATCCAATACCATGTCATAGCCTTTAGAAAGGGGAGCCTTACCAACGACTTCCACTTTCAGCCGGATGACATTCCCGTCGGGCTTGACCACACCCAGATCAATGGGTTTGGCCGCCTCTAATTTTTCGGCATAACCTTCCACTTGCTCCAATCCCGGCACCGTTTCCCCATTCACCGAAACCTTGATCCGCGCACCCCGTTCATTTTTAGCCAGATACAACACCATGCGCTGATTCCTGTACCGCTCGGTGAAGGAAAAGGTCGCGGAATCGCCCGGCTTGGCGGCATTGACCACCAGGAGCGCGTCGTTGCTGAACCGCGGAACCGCATCCATCGTCGTGCCCAACCGCTTGGCCGTCACCCCTGCGGATAATTCCCGTTCGACGAGTTCTTCCATTTCCACAGCATCCTCAAAAGCAAAAGGCTTCACCCCCATCGCCTCCCGGAAGCGCACCACATCCTCGACCTGAGGCACTGGAATGGCGGCATCTTTGGGCATAGGCGGCCGGTTGTGTGTCGCTCCTGGTGCCCCGTACCAATGGGTCACGAGCGAATACTGGAGCCAGTCATTTGGGCCGCCGCACATATTGAAGGCTTCCATGTCGAACTTGAACCGCCGAGCAAATGGGGTCGCATCCAGGCTACGCGACCGACTGCAGATGTTGTAGCCGGTCGTATAGAAGATCATGCGGTTGTTCTTATTATACGGCAGGCCGCCAACTCGGACATTGGAGGCGAATGGAGCGCTGAATTCGTCCTTCCGGG
>CAIZMS010000215.1 GCA_903934155.1 uncultured bacterium
GCAGACCTGATTGATCAGGTCATCCCCGTCGGGAATGGCGATGTTGTGGTGTTCCCACATGAGGTATTTGATCCAGCCCAGCTGGGGGGTCACGGAGCGGGGATTCAGCAGCAGAACGCGGGGGCGCCCGGTGATCAGCCAATGGCCGTAGTGGGCCTCAATTCCCTGTTCGTTCAGGGATTGAATCACCTCATGGAAAATTCCGGTGGGCTGGACTTCTTCAAATTCGGTTTGTGAGGTCTGGGGATTGTAAGGGCCGATGAGACAGTACCGGGAGCCCCACTGTTCCACGATGCTGGGCACCTTGGAGCGGATGACGGTGTAGATGCCCCCTAATTGCTGGCACACTTCCCAGGCCACCTCAAAAAGAAGCGGTTTTGTCGAGGATGTGGATTCGTGAGAACTTTCGGTGTTACTGCTCTGTTTTGTCATTGTGAACCCCGTTCTTGATTCGCCGCCATACTTCTACACTCCGGATTTGCGGCAGGCAAGAGACAATTCGAATCAATCCCAAAGAAAAACATGAAAATTGGTTGACGGCTGGTGGGGCAAAGTGGTGTATTGTGTCGCAAGAGTACATCAATGTGGGGCAAGTGTGCAGTCAAAGGAAAATAGTCAAATTCCGTCAGGAGCTGGGTTGGGGGTTTTTATGGGGTCCTATACCCATTCCCTGGATCCCAAGAAGCGCCTCACGATTCCTTCCGAATGGCGGGATCATGCGGGCGTTCCGGGAAGCCTTTATGTCCTGCCGGGTCTTGAGGGCATGCGATACCTGATGGTTTTTCCCGCCCGTGAAATGGTGCAGCGATTGCAGAGCATTCGCAGTCTTTCGATCGCGGACGCCAAGGGGCGGCAGTTTGCCCGGTTACTGGGATCGCAATCCCAGTTGGCCCCCTGGGATTCGGCCGGCCGGATCCGCGTCAATGACAGTTTGTTGGAGCACGCCCAGTTGTCAGACCAGGTGGTTCTGGTCGGGGCGATTGATCATTTTGAGTTATGGAGTCCGGTGTTGTGGAAACAGGCGGGACTGAAGGCGACCGGGGATTTGGGTGAGGCCGCCCGCTATGTGGGCTTTTAACCCGGCCAGCTGAGGAAATTATCGATGCGAGGATCAACAGCCATATTAATGAAATTGAACGGGTCCCTCACGGCGTGGAGGGACGCGTTGCCGTGGCGGCGGGTTTCCCAGCGGCGGGCTGATACGGTTGGCAATATGCTTGATTTCCGCCGTGTGGCAGGTGCGGGACCGCGGATTATGAGCACGGTGGTTTGTCACCACACGATCCGCAACCCGGAGACCTTTCATGCATCAGGCCGTACTGCTCACTGAAGTGATGGCCTGGCTTCGTCCCCGGCCGGGCGGGGTTTTTGTGGATGGAACCCTGGGCGGGGGAGGTCACACCGGGGCGATCGCTGAGGCGATCGCGCCGACGGGAAGAGTGATGGCTCTGGATCAGGATGCGGGTGCGCTCGATCGGGCCCGCCGGAATTTGGGTGAGCGGGTGACCCGATGCACGCTGGTGCAAGGCAGTTTTGCCCGGATGGATGAGTTGGCTACGGCCCATGGGTTCACGACGGTGGACGGGGTGCTGTTGGATATCGGGATTTCGTCGGATCAACTGGATGATTCGGAACGCGGGTTCAGTTTCATGCGGGAAGGTCCGCTGGATATGAGAATGGATTTGAGCCGACCGGTTACGGCTGCGGATTTGTTGAATACGTTGGGCGAGGAGGCGTTGGCTCATCTCTTCAGGCGATATGGCGAGGAGCCAAGGGCACGGGCGATTGCGGGTCGGGTGGTGCGGCAAAGGATGGCCGAGCCCTTCCGGTCCACCCGGCAACTCGCGGATCTGGTGGAGGCGGTGTATGGCGGACGGCGGGGGCGGATTCACCCGGCCACGCTGGTTTTTCAGGCGCTTCGGATTGCCGTCAATGGTGAGCTTGAGGCGTTGTAACAAGGTCTTGAGGCGGGCCTCCGGATTTTGGCCCCGGGTGGAAGGATGGCGGTGATTTCCTTCCACAGCTTGGAAGACCGCCTGGTGAAACGATTTTTTGTGGAACATCAGGGGCGATTGGAGTCCCTGCCGGAGGGCGGAGCGAATTGGGTCGGAACGCTTCCGGAAATGAAGGTTTTGACCCGGAAGCCGGTGATGGCGACCGATGAGGAATGCCGGGAAAATCCGCGTGCGCGGTCGGCAAAACTGCGCGTGGCGGAACGAAAGGACTAGATGATGATCAAGAAAAATAGAAAAAAAACGCAGGCCAAATTTCCGGTGCCCATTCCTCTTGTGGCTTTAGTGCTTGTTCTGGCGGGGTTATCCCTGGTCTATGTTTGTCTGCAATCCCGGACGGAGACTCTGGGGCGCGAAATCAAACAGCTTGAGGTCGCTCGGGATCGCCTGCGTGACCAGCTTGTCCGGGATCAGTGTGAGTGGGCGAGGTTACAGTCGCCTTCCAATCTGGAGCAGGCCTTGAAGATGCACGGACTTGTCATGACCTGGCCCAACCGGGACCAGATTGTCCGTATTCGGTATGATGGATCGCTTGACACCCTGCGTGGCCTTGAAAGTCGTCCGGGTTCACGCGTGGCGCGGGCCGACAGGATAGTGATGAATGTCAACTGAGACCCGGGGATCAACCAGGTTTGTCATCATTGTGGTCCTACTGGGCCTGGCGATGGTGGGACTGGTGATTCGTCTGGTGGTGTTGCATCTCGGAAATCCCGAGCAGGATCGGGCCACCGCCGCCAAAACACGAACCTTCAAGCAGACCCTTTCCGTTCCCCGGGGGCGTATCCTGGATGGGAGCTCCTCCTCCGGAATCCTGGCGCTTAACATCGGGGTGAAGGATATCTGGGCCGATCCTTCCCTTTTGATGGCAAGCAATCTTGTTTCCCGTACCGTGGCGCGTTTGAGCACCCTGTTGGAATTCAATGCCGCCGAGGTGACCGAGCGTTTGTGCAGGACGAACAGCCGGTTTGCCTATATTTCAAGGTTAGTTCCGGATGAGAAAGCTGACTCGGTGGCAAGCCTTAAGTTGCCCGGGATTCATATGGATGACGCTTCGACCCGGTCTTATCCGCAGAATTTCCTGCTATGCCATGTGTTGGGATTTGTGAATAGCGACGGGGTCGGATCGTGGGGCCTGGAGCAGCTCATGGAGAAGTATCTCAAGGGAAGCCCGGGCCTGATCGAAAGCCGACTGGATGGTCGCCGACGGGAAATGATGGATCGCCGGATCCGCGAAGTCCCGGCCAAGGACGGGGCCGATGTGATGCTGACGATCGATCAAAATCTCCAGTACATCGTCGAGAAAGCCCTGGATTCGGCGATGGACCGAAACCGGGCGCGAGCGGCCTTTGTCATTATGCAGCGGATTCGAACCGGTGAAATTCTGGCCATGGCCAGTCGGCCGGCGTTCGATCCCAACCGCTATCGTGAGGCCCGGGATCCGCAGAAAATCAACCGGGCGATCAGCCACACTTATGAACCGGGATCCACCTTCAAGGTATCGGTCATTGCAGGCGCGCTGGATGCGGGGGTTGTGAAGCCGGAAACCATGTTCGATACCGAAAACGGGCGCTGGCTTTACCAGGCGAAGATCCTGCGGGATTATCATGCCTATTCCCGTCTGAATGTCGCGGATATCCTGAAGAAGTCCAGCAACATCGGGGCCGCAAAAATTGCGATCCTGTTGGGCAATGAACGGATGGATCGGTATCTGCGCGCCTTTCATGTCGGCAGCAAGCTGGGGATTGACCTTCCCGGTGAAGAGGGCGGCATTTATCCGTCGGTCACCAAGTGGGCGCCCATCAGCTCGAGCCGGATTGCCATCGGGCAGGGGGTATCGGTTACCGGGCTTCAGATGCTGAGCATTCTCTGTACGATTGCCAATGACGGAGTGGTGATGAAGCCGTACATTATCAAGCAGGTTGTCGCCGCCGATGGAACGGTGTTGTTGCGGAGGCAGCCCGAGGCGTTGCGCCGGGCGATTCGATCCGACACGGCCGCGTTGATGGGCTCTCTACTGGCCCGTGTCTGTGAAGAGGGCGGAACGGGAACGAAGGCGGGAGTCGAGGGTTTTCGGGTAGCCGGAAAAACCGGAACCGCTCAAAAGGTCATCGGCGGGCATTATTCCGAGACGGATTACATGGCCTCATTTGTTGGGTATCTGCCTGCGGAAAACCCGGAAATCGGGATGATTGTGGTCTTTGATGAGCCCCAGCCGCTTCATACCGGCGGGGCGGTTTCGGCGCCAGTATTTGGGGAAATCGCGGAGCAGGCGGTGCGTTATCTGGGAATCCTTCCGGCCGAAGGATCGGCTCCGGCGCATCGTGCGGCCTCGTCAGCTAGCAATGAGACCTTCTAATGAAACTTTCCGAACTGCTTAGTCAAGTGGGTCACCTCGGAGTTCGGGGGACGGTGGATCGTCCTGTTTCGGGAATTGCCTACGATTCCCGCAAAGTCCTGGCTGACGGGCTCTTTGTCGCCATTCCCGGCTTGAAACATGATGGTTTTGAGTATGTTGAGGACGCCGTCAAGCGCGGGGCGGGTGTGATTGTCTCGTCGCATACGCGTTCTCCGGGCCGCGATGTAACCCATGTTCAGGTCGAGGATGCGCGATTGGCTCTGGCTGATCTGGCCAAGGGGTTTTATGGGAATCCGAGCCGTGCCCTGAAGGTGATGGGAATTACCGGGACCAATGGGAAGACGACGACGGCCTTTATGCTCCGGGATATTCTTGAGGCGGCCGGCCTGACTCCAGGGCTGATGGGGACGGTGCAATATGAAATCGGTGCGCGGATTCTTCCGGCAACCCGGACCACGCCCGAATCGCTGGATGTTCAGGCGTATTTCGACCAGATGCGACATGCCGGCTGCCGGAGTGCGGTCATGGAAGTGTCGTCGCATGCGCTGGACCAGAATCGGGTGAGGGGGATTGATTTTGATGTCGCCGTGTTCACCAATCTCACCCGGGATCACCTGGACTATCATCAAACCATGGATCGTTATTTTGAGGCCAAGCGTCGTCTTTTCACCAGCCTGGGGCAGATTGATAAGCCGGGGGTTGCGGTGATCAACCGGGATGATCCGTGGGGGCGCCGGTTGGCGGAAGATGCCGATATTTCAGCAAAGGTATTGACCTTTGGTCTTGATGAAGGTGCGGATGTGCGGGCCTGTGACCTGGTGCTGGGACAGACTGGTAGCGATTTTACGGTGCGAAGTCCCTGGGGTGAAAGTCGTGTGCATACGCCGTTGCTGGGACGCTTCAATCTCCAGAATGCGCTGGCGGCGTATGCCGCTGCCCGGGCAATGGGGTTGGAGGAAACGCCGGTATTGCAAGGGCTGGCGCGGCGAACGGCGGTGCCGGGTCGTTTGGAGGAAGTGTACACTTCCCGGGATTGCCGTGTCTTTGTGGATTACGCACACACCGATGATGCTCTGGCCAATGTTCTTGAAGCCCTGCGAGGCTTTACGAGGAATCGTCTGATTGTGGTTTTCGGATGCGGGGGGAACCGGGATCAGACCAAACGGGCGCCGATGGGCGCGGTGGCGGCCCGATTGGCGGATCTCGCGATTTTGACCTCGGACAATCCCCGCGATGAGGATCCCGCCGCCATTCTCGTACAGGTTGTCGTTGGATTTGGCGATCGCTCGAATTACGATGTGGTGGAAGATCGTTCGAAAGCCATTGAAATGGCCCTGATCATGGCCCGGGACGGGGATGTTGTCCTGATTGCCGGGAAAGGGCATGAAATTACCCAGGAAATCCGTGGCGCCTATCTGGTGTTCGATGACCGGCAGGTGGTGAGGGCTCTTTTGAAGAAAATGGAAGGCGGATGATGACCCCGAGCTTTGATGTGGATGAACTGGCGCGATGGAGTGGTGGGCAATGGATGTTCCGTCCGTCCCACCCCTTGTCCGCCGTGGTTCATGATACCCGACAAGTGATTCCCGGTGCATTGTTCGTGGCGATTCGCGGGGCACGTTTTGACGGGCATACGTTTATTGGCGAGGCGGCTCAAAAAGGCGCCGGAGCCGCCCTGGTATCCCGAGATCGGATCGGTGAATTTGCCTTTCTGGGGATTCCCCTGCTTGCCGTGGAGGATCCGGCTCGGGCCTTGCGTGACATTGCCACCGGCTATCGCATGAAGCTGGGGCTGCCGGTGATCGGGGTCACGGGC
>CAIZMS010000216.1 GCA_903934155.1 uncultured bacterium
GGCTGCCATATGTCGTTTCTTGATATTGATGAGAGGCTTCTGGATCTGATCGAGCTTGTGGAGTTCAATAAATCCCCGCTTACCGATATCAAGACCTTTTCGAAGGAGTGTGATATCGGATTGATTGAGGGGGGCTGTTGTAATGACGAGAATGTCCATACCCTCATGGAATTCCGGAAGCATTGCAAGATTCTCGTTGCGGTCGGGGAATGCTCCATCATGGGCGGGCTGCCGGCCTTGCGGAACATGATTCCCCTCCGAGAGTGCCTGGAGGAGTCTTACCTGAGAGGGCCCACCACAGGCGATGGGACGGGCAAGGGGATCATACCCCATGACGAGGATCTTCCGAAGATTCTTGACCGGGTTTATCCCTGCCACGAGGTGGTGAAGATTGACTATTACCTGCCAGGATGCCCCCCCAGGGCCGATTTGATCTGGGAGGCACTGGTGGCGTTGGTGAATGGCTCCGAATTGAAGCCGACGGATGCGATGTTTAAATTTGATTAACGGGAGTGCTGTTTATGGCCAGGAAGATTGTCATCGAACCGGTTACCCGCGTGGAGGGGCACGGGAAGGTCACGATCCAGCTCGACGACGCGGGCATGGTGACCCGGAGCCGGCTTCACATTGTGGAGTTTCGCGGGTTTGAGCGGTTCGTTCAGGGGCGGCCTTACTGGGAAGCGCCCGTGCTGGTGCAGCGGTTGTGCGGAATCTGTCCGGTGAGTCATCATCTGGCGGCGGCGAAGGCGGTGGATGTGATTGTCGGCGCCGGAACGGGCGAGGGGCTTACTCCGACGGCCGAGAAGATCCGGCGCCTGATGCACTATGGCCAGATTTTCCAGTCACACAGTCTGCACTTCTTTCATCTGGCATCCCCGGATCTGCTCTTTGGCTATGATTCGCCGCCGGAGACCCGGAATGTGATCGGGGTGGCCATGGCGAACCGGGAGCTGGCCACCCAGGCGGTGATGATGCGCAAGTACGGCCAGGAGGTGATATTGGCGACCGCCGGAAAGAAAATTCACGGAACGGGTGCCATTCCCGGCGGGGTGAATAAAAGCCTGACCCCGGCGGAGCGGGACACCCTGCTCAAAGGGCCGCACCCGCTCAATGCCGTCCAGATGATCGCCTGGGCCCAGGGCGCGGTGGCGTTTTTCAAGGATTACTACCGGAAGAACAAGGCGTTTATCGACGGGTTCTCGCGGTTTCCGTCAAACCACATGAGCCTGGTCCGCAAGGATGGCGCGATGGATCTCTACCACGGCGTCCTGCGCGTGGTGGATGCGAACGGGAAGCGGATTCTCAACGATGTGGATTATCAGGACTATGCGAAGCATATCCGCGAAGATTCCCGGACGTGGACCTATATGAAATTCCCATATCTCCAGATCCTGGGGCCTGAAAAGGGATGGTATCGGGTGGGCCCCCTGGCGCGGTTGAACACGGCGGATTTTATTCCCAGTCCGCTGGCTCAGCAGGAGTTTGAGGAGTACAAGACGGTAACAGGCGGCAAGCCGAACGACATGTGCATGCACACTCACTGGGCCCGGTTGATCGAGACCCTCCATGCGGCGGAAATGATGAAGGAATTGCTGGAGGATCCGGACATCACGGGGTGCGAGCGGGTGGTAAAGGGGCGGCGCCAGGCGGAAGGGGTCGGGTTGATTGAGGCGCCGCGCGGTACGCTTTTCCACCATTACCGGGTTAATGCCGACGACCAGATCGAGATGGCGAACCTGATTGTTTCAACCACGAACAACAACGAAGCCATGAACCAGGCGGTGAATATCGTGGCGCGGGCGCAGATGAACGGCGTCAAGGAGATCACCGAGGGCATGATGAATGCCGTCGAGGTGGCGATTCGCGCCTATGATCCCTGCCTGAGCTGCGCCACGCACGCCTACGGACAGATGCCCCTGGAGGTTTCCCTGCTGGACGCAGGCGGAGCCCTCATCGACCGGAAGCTGAAATGACCTCGATCCTGGTCTATGGTTATGGAAACCCCGGGCGTCAGGATGACGGGTTGGGGCCTGAGCTGGTGTCGGAACTGGAGACCTGGCTTGCCGCGCATCCTGACCGGCGGATTACCCTGGATTCCAATTACCAGTTGAACGCCGAGGATGCACTGGCGGTATCCGGGCATGATGTGGTGATTTTTGTCGATGCCGCGCAGACGGGGGACGCTCCTTATGAATTCCGGTCCCTGCTTCCGGAGAAGACTATCGCTTTTTCGACCCACGCCATGTCACCCGCGACGGTGCTGGCCTTATGCGAGGAGCTCTATGAGAAACATCCCGCTGCCTGGATCCTGACCATCCGTGGGTATGCGTGGGAGCTGAATGCGCCCCTGACTCCCGAGGCCTCCGTCAATCTGGCAGCGGCCTTTGAATTTATCAAATTTCACCTGGGTACTTGATGTGATATAGTGAAAGGCATGAGTCAGACGGTTCAAACCTATTCGTTGCCTGAGGAGATTGCCAACAGCGTGACCCATGGGGTCGGCTTTATTCTAGCCCTGGCGGCGTTGTCGGTGATGGTGGTTTTCGCGGCGATGCGTGGAACAGTCTGGCATATTGTGGCGTGTTCGGTCTACGGGGCGACGCTGGTGCTGTTGTTTGCGTCCTCGACGCTGTATCACAGTCTGCCCTGGCCCCGGACAAAAGCCGTCCTGAAAATCATAGACCACTCTGCCATCTACCTGCTGATTGCCGGAACCTATACGCCCTTTCTTCTGATTTCCCTGCGGGGTCCCTGGGGCTGGTCCCTGTTTGGCATCATCTGGGGGTTGGCGCTGGTGGGGGTGGTGTTCAAGGTCTTTTTTGCCGGCCGCTTCAAGTTGTTTTCGACGCTGGTCTATATCGGCATGGGATGGATGGCGGTGGTGGCAATACGACCGCTCTACCTGGGACTGCCACGGGGTGGTTTGATGTGGCTGGTGGCCGGCGGGGTACTCTACACGGCCGGGACGATTTTCTATCTGGGGCGCCGTATTCCCTTTAATCACGCTATCTGGCACGCCTTTGTCCTGGCCGGGAGTCTCTGTCATTTCCTGAGCGTGATGCTGTACGTGATCCCATAAAGAAGTCGACCTGGAAGCGCACTATCCCTGTATGGTCTTCCACAGCAGGATCAGGTTCAGGGTGATGACGATGGCGGCCACAAGCCAGAGCCATGTTTTACCCAATGTGGTGTTGGCATGGGTGCCCATGACCGTCCGGGATGAAGTCAGGTGGATTTGCAGAACAATGGTGATGGGAAGCTGGATGCTGAGGAGAACCTGGGACAAGATCAAGGCCTTGAAACTATTGGTCACAAACATGACCGCGAGCAGGGCGATGCCAAGGGTGATGACGACGCCTATTTTTGAGAGCGGTTTCCGAATATCGTAGTTCCGGGAAAACAGTCCCGCAAAAATGGAGCCGCCCGCCATCCCGGCCGTGAGGCTTGCCGACAACCCGGCGCAAAGCAGGGCCAGGGCGAAGACCGTGGCGGCGATCGCGCCGCTATGTCCCAGCATCGGGTGCAGCATTTCCTCCGCTTGTTCGAGCGAGCCAACCTTGACCTTCTGTTGAAAAAAAGTGGCGGCCGCCAGCAAAATCATGGCGCTGTTGATCATCCAGCCGACAATCATCGAGAACAGGGTGTCGAGCCATTCAAATCGCAAGTGGCTGATGATGGCGCCTTCGCCCTGCGTACTCCATTTCCGGTTCTGAATGACCTCGGAATGCAGGAATAGATTATGGGGCATGACTACCGCACCCAGGACGCTCATCACAATCAGGATGGAGCCGGTGGGGAGATCGGGTGTCACCCAGCCCTTGGCCGCGGTGATCCATTGGGTGTCGACCAGGGTCAGCTCAAACAGGAAGGCCAGTCCGATCAGGGATACAAAGCCCACAATAATCTTCTCAAGTCGTTTGTACGAGTTCCAGAGCAGCAGGCCCGCCACGACCAGGGTGGTCAGGATGGCGCCGATTTGGAGGGGAAGGTGAAACAACATCTGAAGCGCGATGGCGCCTCCCAGGATTTCTGCAAAGGCGGTGGCACCCGCCGCCAGAACAGCGGTGCCGAGGGCAGGGCGTGATACCCAGCGGGGCAGATGCTGCGTGGCCGACTCCGCCAGGCAGTTCCCCGTCACAATTCCCAGATGCGCCGCATTGTGTTGAAGAAGAATAAGCATGATCGTGCTCAAGGTCACCACCCAGAGCAACTGGTAGCCGAACTCGGAACCCGCCGCCACGTTGGAGGCCCAGTTTCCGGGGTCGATAAAGCCCACGGTGACAAGCAGTCCTGGTCCCAGGAACCGCAGGGCATTCAAGGCGCCGGACACCTGCTTCTGCTGTGTCAAACGCTCTCGGAATTGTTGAAAGAGTTTCATGTGCCCGGAACAATAACACGCCGATCATAAATTGTCTAAACTCGACACTCTTATGCCATTACAGTATTTTCTCTGACTTTTACCGCGCCAGAATGGCGGGAAATGGGTGAATTATGAATGCACAGGATGTAGTTGTTCTGAAAGAGCAGGGGTTGGCTGAGGCCAGGCAGGCGGCGACGCTGGCCGAGGTTGAGGCGGTTCGGATCAAGTATCTGGGCCGCAAAGGGGTGCTTCAGGAGGTTATGGACAACCTGAAAGCCGTGCCCGCCGAGTGGCGTCGGGATTTTGGACGTTGCGCCAATGAATTGAAGCAGGAGCTGACCGTTTTGCTGGATGAGCGGAAAACGGTGCTGGGGGCAGCGGAAAAAGCGGCCGGGCAGAAGCAGTTTGATGTCACCATGCCCGGCGCCTGGCGAAGCCTGGGAACCCGTCACCCCGTTACGCAGGTGATTGAGGAATCCATCCGTATCTTCAGTATGCTGGGCTTTACTGTGGCCGATGGCCCCGATATCGAAACGGAATATCACAACTTTGATGCCCTCAACACCCCGGCGGATCACCCGTCGCGGGATACCCAGGATACATTCTGGCTGGATAACAAGACGCTGCTTCGTACCCAGACCTCGCCGGTTCAGATTCGTGTGATGGAAAGCCGCAAGCCGCCGATCCGGATCATCGCGCCGGGCCGCTGCTATCGCCGTGACACCACCGACGCCACACACAGCGCGAACTTCCACCAGGTGGAGGGGTTGTATGTGGATCGCAAGGTGTCCATGGCTGATCTCAAGGGTGACATCACATTCTTTGCCCACCAGATGATGGGGCCGAACGTCAAGGTGCGGTTCCGGCCGCATTTCTTCCCATTCACCGAGCCAAGCGTGGAATACGATTTCTCGTGCCATGTCTGCGGCGGTTCCGGGTGCCGGGTCTGCAAGAATAGCGGCTGGATCGAAATTTCCGGCGCCGGCATGGTGAACCCGAAAGTGTTCAACATCGTCGGGTACGATCCAGAAGCGGTCACCGGCTATGCCTTCGGTATGGGTCTGGAGCGTATTGCCATGATCAAGTTCGGTATCGAGGATATCCGGTTGTTGTATGATAACGATGTAAGGTTCCTGTCCCAATTTTCCTGAACCCTGAACCCTGGATCCTAATTATGAAGTTACCTTTGAGTTGGTTGAAAGAGTATGTCGATGTTGACTTGAGCCCCAAGGAGCTGGCGTCCCTGCTGACGTTCTCCGGAACGGAAGTCGAGGGGATCAAGACCATTGGCGGAGATTTCACGGGGATCGTGGTGGGTGAAGTGCTTTCTGTCGAGCGACATCCAAATGCCGACCGGTTGACCGTCTGTCAGGTGAACAGCGGGACGGAAACCCTGACCGTGGTCTGTGGCGCGCCGAATGTGGCCGCCGGGATCAAGGTGCCGCTGGCTACCCTCGGGACTCTGGTTCCGAACGGCTTGAA
>CAIZMS010000217.1 GCA_903934155.1 uncultured bacterium
CCGCATTGATGAGAGAAGCCACCTTCTCCAAAGCCGGAAGCTGCATCGGGAGATCGTCGGGGAGAACAAGAACGCGATAGCTCATGCCATCCGGCAACACAATCCGTCCATCCTTGACGCTCAGGCGCGTCAAGAGCACCTCGGAGTTGCAGTGGTCGTAATCATACCCTTCTCCCAATGTGGGAAAAATCGTTTTCAGGACATGGGAGTATCCGGATTTATTGCCCTGATAAAAGAGCGCATCGGCTGTGAACAGGCCCTGCTGCAAAAGATAGGAGCAGCGGGCCAGATAGTCGTTGAATGCCGGCGTCTGATTCCACCAAGTCATGCCAGGTTCATAATGCGTTCCTGCCCACATCGTGTAGCCAGGTTTGGCGGTCATGGATGGTGAAAGTGAAGCCTCATGGAACGCGACGCGGTTAAGCCCGTCGCAGAAAGCCTGATCGCCGGTTGCCTTCATGGAAAAAGGGGATTCCTCCCAGTGCGTGCCGACTGAGGTAAACGATTCGCACACGGTGAACTTCTTTCCATAAACGTGGTTGGCACTGGCGGCTTCCCGTAGCAGGAAGCGTCGCTCGAATGAGGGACGGTGCGGTGACGGAACCCAGAATTCGCCCATCGCCACGTCCACCCGGCCGGAATTTTTCAGCAAATCCGACTCCTTGATGTTCGGCCCTCCGGCTTCTGCATAGAAGAGGAAGCCGTCTTTGTTAGCCAGCTTCCGTCTGTAGGCGTAGTGATTGTCTGCAATCAGATCGTCGATCGTCAGTTGGTGATCTTGCTTAATCTGGTCGGAAAACTGTTGGTCACCAATCACCCACCCTGCCAATGCGGGCAGGGAAGGCAACAAATCGTATCCCCGGCGCTTCTGAAACTCTTCAGGAAAGGATTTAGTCCATGTGGGATGCCCAGCTTCCCAACTATCCTCTTCAATCAATTTCAACCCTTTGCGTTCTTCCGGTGTCATCTTCGCCAGCAATCGGCCTACCGTCGCCGCCCAGCCCTTATCCATCGCTTCAGTGCTGAGACCATCCAGGTTAACGCTTCCCTCATTGCCGAACTGGGTGGATACCTGGACGAAACGCATGATGGTCCATTTTCCCCCTGGTGCATCCCAACGCATATGTCCGCCCGCATCCATTTTGTCGGTAATATTGATGACTTCTTCGACCTTGATTCGAGGTTTATCCGGGAACGCAAGTGCGACGATGTCGCGATGATAGGTGTCGCCATGGAGCTTTTCGTCTTTTTTATGAGGATTGAGCTCGGGAACTGGCAAAGTCCCCTCAAAAAGTCCAGGACCCTTAAATGAAGCTTCCGACCAGTGGATCTGCTGCTGAGCAAACTCATTGCTCACGAACTCACGAGGCGCGTTGGTACTTATTTGCAACCCCAGATCCATTCCGAGGCGGTTTGCTTCCTTCGCGGCGTGGCGAATCGCCGCAAGGTTTTCGTCGCTCCAAAACTCCGCCCGCGCAGAGGGGCTCTCAGCAGATTTACCCCCGTATTCATCCGTCTTCACCTTGCGGTATTCCTTGCCTTCCAAAACCACCTTTTGGTCAGGATACCAGACTGTCCCCAGGCTGCTGGCCTTAATGGTGGCACCAACAAGGCCTTTGGCATGAAACTCCTCGAGATCACGCGTGATGGCCTCCGGCGGGTTCACCGTTCCCAACCACATCCACCAGGTGTAGGGTCTGGCTTCTCGCGGCGGCGTGACAAATTGCTGATCCAGGCTCGGGATCGCGGCTCCGGTTGGGATGCCAATAGCGGCGGGTTGATCGGCCAGACTGGAGGGTATCCACATCAAAGGCAACACAGCTGCAAGCAGGGTGTTTTGAAATGGTCGGCGCGGATTGTGTTTCATACGGCTAGGAATTCGCTTTCCCGGGCAGGCCCCTGAAACAGCCCCGGAGGCGGACTGTCGCGGGCCAGGCCCAGTATTGAATTTTGCAGCGAGGGAGGCTCTGGCAAAACCATCTGTAACTGGAGTGCGGCACCGGCCGACTCCTGGTTTGCGGCAGTTACTTTAAACCGGCGGCAGTGTTCAACAAGCTGTTTTACCCGCCCCCGGAATATCGGTCTCGGGATCATTTGATATGAGGAAGTCTGGGCGGCCATCCCGCCCGGACCGTCCCACGCCGTCCTGCACAATCGCAACGATTACGATCACGACAACGACAACCGTCCCGCTTCGGCTGGACTGACAACGACATCAGGCATTTCGGAAAATCGATTTTCAAATCGCCAGCTCAGAAGGCTGCGCTTCTCAGCACAGGCGCTGACGCCTGTGGGATGACTGTGAATCATAATTAATAATGTATTTGAAGACGCGGAACCTGTTCCCTGTCGCCCTCTCTAGAGGTTAATTTTGCACCGGCAAAATCTGTATTTTCTCCTGGCCACCGCAATTCACGAATGAGCAAAAAGGTCACCACATCATCTTTATGGTCCTTGAGAAAATAGGTGACATCAATTTCTGAAAACCCTGCGTTTTTAGTAAAGGACATGTGCCCCGTCGGTGGCGATTCAACAGAGATGACGCCGCTTCGAACAGCAGACACGGTGCGATTTATAGCGGGCGCGTTTGCCGCCGTGATTTCCATCTCCTCCCATTTATCATCGACCAATCCGTAAACGCGAACCACACAGGGCTCGTCGTAGTCATATTCGCTAAATCGCTGGCCATACATACGCAGCGAGGCTTTGTTGCAGTTGTCTTTTATGGACTTATCGACTTTGAACTTGATAA
>CAIZMS010000218.1 GCA_903934155.1 uncultured bacterium
CTTTATGATTACTGCCGGATTGAGATCAAGCGGAGAACGGCGGAGTTGTTGCCGGTTCTGGCGAAGGATCTGCTGCTTGTTCAGGATGGCTCGGCAAGCATCACCGAGCAGAAACTTCGTTTCTGCCGGGAAGGGATGCTCAAGACTCTTGATCTGCTGGCACCCGGCGACCGGTTCAATGTCGTTGAATTCCGGGATTCCGTCTCGCGCTGCTTCGAAACCTGGGCAACGGTGAACCCGGATACCCTGAAACAAGCGCGGGAGTTTATCGGGCGTATGGAATCGGTGGGGAACACGGATATCTTTGATTCCCTGAAGGATTTTCTGGCGACACCCCGCCAGTCGGGGCGACCGGTGATTTTAATGGTGGTGAGCGATGGGGTGGCTACGGCAGGATTGACTGATCATTCCTTGATCATTGAGGCGTTCAGTCAGGCGAACCGGGGGGCGGTCTCAGTTTTCACGGTGGGAACTTACCCCGGGGTCAACGCCTATCTCCTTGATCTGCTGAGTTATCGTAACCGGGGGGACACGTTTGTGGTGAAGACGGGGCGATGGGATATTCCTGATGTGATTGAGAACCGGGTGCGCGAGATCGGTAGACCGGTATTGTCGGATGTGCGGTTCCGGTTTTCGGGCCAGACTTATTGTGAGGCTTATCCGGTGCTGACGGCGAACCTGTACATGGATCGCCCGTTGGTGTTGTTCGGGCGGGTTCCCCGGAACACGCGAAAACTTCTCTTTCAGGCGACGGGTCAGGCGGCTGAAATCAAGTGCGATATGGTTTTTGACATTGACCTGGCAAAGGCTCAGGGCGGTTCATCGGACATCCGGACGCAGTGGGCCTGGCAGCGGGCCTATTTCCTGATTGGTGAGCACAACCGCATGAAGCAACCCGGCATTCTCACTGAGTTGAAGGCTCTGGGAAAGACCTACAACATCAAAATCCCCTATCGGAACGAATGGGGACAATAAGGCCGTTGCCCGAGTCTATGGCTTTCAGCCGGTCAATTCAGAGACTTCGGCAATGACGAGGCAGACATCGTCATCAAAACCCGAGGTGGTGGCAAAGGATTCGGCATCGGTCACCATGGCGGGGAGCAAGACTTCGGGCGGTGAGCCCAGATGCCGCTGAGCGCTGGCATAAAGTCGTTCCACTCCGTACTCCTCCCGTTTGGCCCCCTCGACTTCAGTGATGCCATCAGTATAAATCAGAACCCCGTCGCCGGACTCCAACGGCATTTCGGCGGTTTGGTAGACATGTTTGTCCAGAATCCCGAGGGCTGGCCCAAGGGGTTCCTGATCCGTTCGCAAAGGGGCGACCGTGCGCCGGATTCGGTTGATCAGGAGCGGATTCGGATGACCGGCGTCACTGAACGAAAGACGTCTTGCGGCGAGGTCGAAAAGGACATAGGACGCCGAGACGAACATGAATTCCTGGGCATCACGCAGGATGGTCATGAATTCCCTGTTCATGCGGGAAAGAAGCAATCCGGGGTTGTTGGCGATGGGTTTCAGTTCTTCCATCATGCTCCGGATGATGGCGGTAATGAGGGCGGCGCGCATTCCGTGGCCCATGACATCGCACACGAACAATCCGGCCTGATGGTCGGAAATAGGGAGGATGTAAAAGAAGTCACCCCCCAGAGTGGTGCTGGGCCGGTAAAAGTGGTTGAATTTCAGAATGCTTTCTTCCGCGGACGCCCCCGGGGGGAAGGTGGGAAAGGTTTTGGGAAGAAGGGCGAGCTGGACTTCTCTGGCCATGTCGAGGTCGGCTTCCATCTCGTTGTTCCGGATGCGGAGCTGTTCGGCATACTGCTCGCGCTGGGCTTCCGCCCGCTTGCGTTCGGTAACATCATTGAACGAGAGGACGATGCCGATCAGTTCATCGTCGGTGTTGAAGTTGGCGGTGGCGGCGGCCTGGACATAGAAGGTGGATCCGTCGGTCCGGCGCGCTTCGACTTCCTGGCACCAGGCCTCCCCGGTTGCCACCCGGTTTGTGATGGTTGTGCCAAGATCCGGATTGCTGAACAAATCCGCCAGCGATAATTTTTGCGCGGCGTCCTGGCTTTCGATTCCCCACATGCGCAGGGCCATCGGGTTTCCGTACATCAGGCGGGATTGAAGATCGGCGATGGCGATGCCGCTTCCGGCCAACTGGATGGCGGTGTGCTCGGTGCGTAATTGCTCTTCCGCCTGCCGGCGCAGCGTAATATCCCGGACGAAGAAACAGAGGTAGTCTTGGCCGGAAAGGAAAAGGCGGTTAATGGCCGTTTCGGCGGGGAAAACAGTCCCATCCTTGCGAATGAAATAAGACTGGAGCAGCACGAAACGGGTATTGGCCAGATTCTCACGGATCATAGGAAGGAGGGTTTCATCCGCGCCGTAGAGCAGATCAAAGACTTCCATGCGGCAGAGGTCGTCGTGCTCGTGACCGAGAAACTGGCTGAGGCGGACATTGACATCAATGATTCGTCCGGAATAATCCGTGATGACGGCGCCATCATAGACATTCTGGAGGAGTTGCTGGAAATCCGAGTCACCGACCATGCTATTGCTGGGTTTGGCTTTTGTGATCCGGATGATCGGACGGCGGGGGGCCGTGGCGGCTCGGGTTAGCTTTTTATCCTCAAGAAGGTCGGGGGTCAGGTCGATGCGCATGGTGCGGGAACTCTCACGCGCAACCGAAGACGACAGATTGTCTGACTCTGTATTATCCATAATGTCCCCATTGCTACGACATTTCCGGGTCAGACTATCACGGACCGCCTGCGGAAACAAGAGTGGCGCATAAGATGTGGCGCATAAGAGATTCCCAGGGCCCTGTGCCGTGAGTGAATGAAGTTGGGTGGAGTAGGAGCGGCCAGTCGTAGAGGAGAGATGAACTGAATTGCTCAACGCTTGGCGTGCCCACTTCGCAGGCTCGCCTGCTGCTCAGGGTCATATGTCGCGGGTGGAGCAATTCTCATTGGTGCACAACGATTGATAATGATATTGATCTGCAATAATGTATCACTATAGTATCACATTATGAAAACTGAACTCGTGACGACGTTAAAACGGCAGGCTACGCGAATACTGGCCGATCTGCATGAATCGGGTGGATCCGTTCTAATCACTGAACATGGCGCCCCGTCGGCTTACTTGGTGGATGTGTCTGGGTATGAGATGATGCAGAATCGGATGAAGATTCTCGAGGGAATTGCGCGCGGGGAGCGCGCTATTCTGGAGCAGCGAACTGTGACTCACTCTGAAGCCAAACGGAGACTGTCACAGTGGCTCACCTGATTTGGACTGAACCCGCGCTAGACGATCTCGATGCATTGGCAGGGTTTATCGCGCTCGATAATCCTGCGGCCGCCGGCCGCCTTGTGAGAAAAGTGGTTGAAAGCGTGGAACGTCTTGAGAGCTTCCCGAACTCGGGAAGAAGACCTCGAGAATTACCCGGGACTCTTTATCGTGAAATTGTGGTTTCCCCGTGCCGTGTCTTTTGCCGTGTGAGCGGGAACACCATATTCATTGTTCACGCGATGCGGGAAGAACAGCAGGTCGATCGGTTCCTCTTGGATGAACGGGAAAAGAGATTATGATCATGCCAACCACACCTCGGAGTTTACGTCGTTGACGCGCCGAAAGTGAAGGCGGTCGTTGGACCAGGCAAAATGACCTCCGAAGATATAGTACGAATAGACCGAGACCTCGAGATCAAGTTACCAGTTCCTTGCTGACCCATTACAGCACCAAACGTACTACTCCGTGATCGTTTAGCGCCCGTCTATTTCTTCAATATTCGTGAACCTTAGTGCCTTCCCGCCTTATTTCTGGGCGAGCCTGAATGCCTGTCCTCATTACCTTCACATCTATTTTCTGGTATCAGGCACCGAAATTCAATAGGCTTCGACCGCGTTTTTAGGAGGAAAACAAACCATGATTCTGCGTTATACCCGCCCGGAAATGGGCACGATCTGGTCGGACGAGAATAGATTTTCTGTGTGGCTCAAAATCGAGCTTCTGGCCTGCGAGGCCATGAATAAACTAGGGGTCGTTCCTGATGTCGATTTGAAGCGGATCAAGGCGCGCGCTACCTTCAGCGTCAAGCGCATCAATAAAATCGAGGCGAAGGTCAATCATGATGTCATTGCCTTCCTGACCAATGTTGCCGAGCATGTCGGCCCCTCCTCCCGGTTTATCCACCGGGGACTTACCAGTTCGGATGTCCTCGATACCGCCCTGGCGGTTCAGATGCTTCAGGCGGTGGACATCCTGATTGCCGATGTGAAGGCGGTCCGCAAGGCAGCGGCCGCGAAAGCCCGGAAATTCATGTATACGCCCATGATCGGGCGCAGCCACGGCGTTCATGCCGAGCCGATCACCTTTGGATTAAAAATGGCTCTCATGTATGACGAATTCGGGCGGGCCCTGACGCGTCTTGAGGCGGCACGCGCCATCATCCGGGTTGGCCAGCTTTCGGGCGCGGTTGGGACCCATGCCCACATTGATCCCTTTGTTGAAAAATATGTCTGCGGAAAGCTCGGCCTGAAGCCTGCGGCGATCTCGACCCAGATCCTCCAGCGCGATCGCCATGCCGAATACATGTCGGCCCTGACTCTGGTGGGTGCCTCAGTGGATCGCTGGGCCACGGAATTCCGTCATCTGCAACGAACCGAGGTGTTGGAGGTTGAGGAATATTTTGGGAAGGACCAGAAGGGTTCCTCGGCCATGCCCCACAAGAAGAACCCCATTACGGGGGAGAAGCTGTGCGGGTTGGCTCGATTGCTTCGCGGAAACCTCGTGGCGGCCCTTGAAAATGTGGCGCTGTGGCATGAGCGGGATATTTCCCACTCTTCCGTGGAGCGGGTAATCCTTCCCGACAGCACCATCGCCTTGGATCATATGCTGGTGAATCTGGAGAAACTGGTGCGGAACCTGGTGGTATCGCCCGTGCGGATGAAGGAAAATCTGGATATGACCCACGGGTTGATTCATTCACAGCAGGTGTTGTTGATGCTGACCCAGGTGGGCTTTACCCGGGAACAGGCTTATCGCATGGTGCAGCGTCATGCCATGGCCGCCTGGGAAACGCGACAGAGCCTGCGCGGACTGATTGAGGCCGATTCGGAGATCATGGAAAAGGTGACCGCCTCCGACCTTAATAAGGTTTTCGACCTGGGCGTCCATTTCCGGGATGTGGCGAGGACGTTTAAGGCCGTGGGATTGTGAGCCATTGCAGAATGTTGATTTTTGATTGTAGATTTCAGGAGAGGATAAGACCTTTATGAGTAAGAAAGTTGTGAAGCGGGCGAAGTCGGCGTATGCGGCAGCGGGAGTTGACATCGATTCAAAAATGAACGGGATTGCCTCCATCAAGAAAATGGTGAAGGCCACGCGAACCGCCGGGGTGCTTAACGAAATCGGGTCCTTCGGTGGTTTTTTCGCCTCGCCGGGGAAAGACAAGATTCTGGTTGCCAGCACGGATGGCGTCGGGACCAAGCTTAAGATTGCCGCCATGGCGCGACGACATGACACAGTCGGGCAGGATATCGTCAATCATTGCGTGAATGACATCCTCGTCCAGGGCGCCACGCCCCTGTTCTTCATGGATTATGTTGGTATTTCCAAGTTCGAGGGCTGGATCTTTGAGCAGGTTGTCAGCGGACTCTGCAAAGCCTGCCGCGAAAATGGCTGTGCCCTGCTCGGCGGGGAGACCGCGGAAATGCCCGGGCTCTATCCTCCCAGCGAGTATGACTTAGTCGGGACGATTGTCGGCGTGGTCGGTCGTCGTGAGGTGATCACGGGGAAAACCATCCGGCCCGACGATGTAATGATCGGACTTCCATCCTCCGGGCTCCATACCAATGGGTATTCCCTGGCCCGAAAGGTTGTTTTTGAAACCGCCAAGCTAAAGCCCTCCGATATTTTACCCGGCACCCGGAAGACGGTATCCGAGATTCTCCTGGCAGTTCACAAGAGCTATCTCAAGCCTGTCACCACCCTGATGAAGTCCGTGAAAATCCGGGGCATGGCCCATATCACCGGCGGGGGATTCCCGGACAACGTGCCGCGGGTATTGCCTGCGACGGTGAATGCCGTTTTTGACCGGAGCTCATGGGCTATTCCGGAGATTTATAAGTTCATCCAGAAGGTGGGCAAGGTTGATCGGGATGAAATGTACCGGGTCTTCAACATGGGTATCGGCATGGTGATTGTGGTTCGCAAGCAGGATGTCGAGAAATCTCTGACGGTGCTGAAAAATGCAGGCGAGAAACCCGTGCTGATTGGCTGGATTGAAAAAGGAAACCGGAAGGTACGGTTGATCAACTGATTTGACTGGGAGGCGGATGCGACTCACTCTTCTCATTCTGGCGGGCTGGATCATGATGCTCTCGCCGGAAGGGAGGGCGGGATCGATACAACTTCAGCCTGACGTGAGCGTTGAAGTCACCAATGGTCATCCCTATGCGGTTGTCGAAGTTTTCAACGGCGGTGATGAGCCGGCACGGATTACGGGTCTGGAGGCGGGTCTTTCAGCAGGCCGGAAGGTGGGTCGGACACTGTCGCGCACGGTGTCTCCCGGAGGTGTGATTCATGAGCGCATTCCTGTTCCCGCGCCATCCGGGCTTCCCGGGTTTTACCAGGGCATAACCCGGATCCGGTATGCTGATTTCACAGGCGGGAATTTTACGTCTGTGTCAGTTTCAGGTTTTTCCTGGCCTCGGTCGGATTCCGATGGTCTTTCCCATTGGGTGGTGCCCTCGGTTAGTCAGATTTCGATGGGGCGGGTGGGCACGCTTCGCGTATCGTTGCTGTTGATCCAGGACGATCCCGTTTCGGCCACGGTGCGGCTGGTCTTACCGGATGAATTGGATTGTCCGGCTTCGGAGCAAAGGGTGGTGTTGGAGCCCGACAGTACGAGGGAGGTGACTTTCGAAGTCACCAATAGGCGGGCGCGTCCGGGGGGTGTCTATCCTGTTTATGCGATTGTTGAACAGGAGGCGGCAGGGCTCCATCGTAGCGCCTCAGCGGCTGGGACCGTGACGGTTGCCGACATTAAATGGGTGGGGCAGTCGCCTTGGGTTTGGCTTGCGGGAGCGTTTAGTCTGGTCGCCCTTTTAGGACTGGGGATGCGAGGTCGGCGCGTCAGCCGTCAGCCGGCATGGATTGATCCCATTCTGCTCGCCCTGTTCAGTGGTTTCATCCTCTGGCAAGTTTCGCCGGGTGATCTGATTCGCAATACCACGGCGGTGGGAGGCGACACACCAGCCCATCTGTATCTGGTCAGTCATCTCAAGGAGCAGTTGTTCCATCATGGCCGCCTCATCTCTTGGGCAGACGGGTGGTGGGGTGGGTTTCCGATGTTTCAGTATTATTTTGTACTTCCCTATCTTGTGGCGGCTCTGATGAGTGTGCTGATCCCCTTGTCGGTTGCGTTTAAGCTGGTCAGCGTGGCCGGGCTTGTGATGACGCCGCTATGCGCCTACTGGGCTGGCACTCTGTGGCGGCTACCCCGGCCTGTCCCGCTGGTTTTGAGTATGGCCATGCTGCCTTTTCTGTTTGTTCAGTCCCACACCATGTGGGGCGTGAATACGGCGAGCACGCTGGCGGGGATGATTTCCAATAGCTGGAGTTTTGCGTTGATGCTGCCCGCCCTGGCCTCCGCTAGCCGGGATGTGGTAGAGGGCCGGTTCAGGGTGGGAACGGTTTTTCTGATGGTCCTGGTGCTTTCGTCGCATTTTTTCACCTCGGTCATGATGTTTCTCTCCCTGTCAATTGTGCCGGTGTTGTGTCGGCGAAAGGAACGGCTCCGGGCACTGAAGGTCCTGTTGCTTGAAGGGCTCCTGGCTTTGCTGATCATGGCCTGGTGGCTGATCCCGCTGGTGGTGAAATCAGAATTCAGCATGGATTTCGGAACGAACTGGGATGTGACCCTCTGGAAATCATTTCCACCCTATTCTGTCGGACTGATTGTGTTGGCTATTCTTGCAGTGTGGCTGGAGGGCCACGCTTTGTCGTGGCCAATGACCGGTGGACGCGACAAAGCGCGTCCCTCCAATAATGCGGCTGTGTGGATGTTGTTGTGGATGCTTCTTTCAGGAATTCTACTGTTTAAAGTCGGGTTTGCGCTATCCCCGGTGTTTGTGAATGTCCGCCTTTGGCCCTATATTTTCTTTGCGTTGATCGCGCTGGCGGCGCTGGGGCTTGGTCGGCTGCTCCAGTCGGTTCCGGGGTTGTCTTTCTGGCTTGTGGTGCTGGCAGGCGGGGTGTTTTGCGGAGTTATGGTCGGGGATTCCCTGACGGGCAGGCCAACAGATCCCGGCCTCACCCGGATGTGGGCGAAATGGAATTTTTCAGGCCTTGAAGACAAGCCGGCGGCCGCCGTATTTGAAAAATTGGTGATGCCGCTCAAAGGGACGCCGGGACGACTGGCCAATGATTTGTGCGAGGAGAATAATCAGCTCGGATCAAGCCGGATTTTTGAATTGGCTCCAGTTCTTGCCGGGAAGCCGGTGCTGGAGGGCGGGCTCGTGAATTCCGCTCTGGGTTCGATGTACGCCTATACCATCCAAGGGGAGTCCTCTGTCTCCTGTGCCGGGTTTCCCGTGATTGTGACTCCGCAACCGTTCAATTTTACGAATGCGACACGCCATCTGGAATTGTTCAACGTAAAACAGTTCATTGCCCGGAGTGAGCAAACCAAGCAGGCTCTCCGCCAGCAACCCGGCTGGCGGCTGGTGGGGCGCGAGCAGGAGTGGGAGTTGCATGAATTGACGACCCATGCGGGGCGTTTTGTCTTTGTTCCGCCCCGGATGCCACTGGTCGTTATGACATCCCGATGGAAGGAATGTTCCCTGCAATGGCTCACCACGATACAGGCCATGGAGCAGTTTGTAATATGGCGGAAGGCTGGGGAGCAATACGGGGACGGAGGAATGGCGCCTCTCACGGAAAAGCAATTTCTGGATTGTTTGGAGGGATGGCGGCAGGGATCGACGAATGGACTCGGCCCGCTTCTTCCCCCATCGGGAACAGACTGCATCAGTTCCGAGGAAGTCTCGGATAATGGCATCCGTTTCATGACTTCAGCGATTGGAAGCCCGCATATTGTGAAGGTGTCCTGGTTCCCGAACTGGAAGGTGCGCGGGGCGCGTGGTGTTTACCGGGTGTCGCCGGGGTTCATGCTTGTTTATCCCGAACAGAAGAATGTCGAACTCTATTATGGAACGACCTGGAGTGACGGGGTAGGATACGCGCTGACTGTGGTGGGATTTCTGGGTGTGGTGTTGTTGGCGGTTAAAAAAAGAGGGCGGGACGGGTTATGAGAGTGCGACTGCTCAAAATCCTGGATGCAACGGTTGGTTTTTTTCTGTGCTGGGCAGCCGGCTATTTCCTTTACCTGTTTCGGCGCCAAGACGCCGTGGCGGACCGACTTGAGAAAGTCCGGCGGATTCTGGTGATTCGGCCCGGGGGACTGGGGGATATGATTTTGCTGCAACCCATGCTGAAAAGCCTGAGGCAGCATTACCCGGCGGCCGAGATTGACCTGGTTTGCGAAAAACGCAACCGGGAGATCCCGGCTCTGGCGGGAGTCTCTGTGCGGGTGTTGCTCTATGATGCCTTCCCTTTCCGTCTCCTCTTCCAGCTCCGGCGTGGTCGCTATGATATCGCGATTGATGCTGAACAGTTTCATTATTTCTCAGCCGTTATGGCCATGATGAGCCGTGCGCCGGTGCGGGTTGGGTTCAAAATCAATCCCGGGCGGAACACCCTCTATACCCATCTTGTGAATTATGACCTGGAGGGATATGAGGCCGGAGAATTCATGAGATTGCTGAGACCCCTCGGGATTCATGTCCAGGCGGTGGTTCAGGGATGCTTGACCGTTCCCGGGAGTGGGCAGGCTGTGATTCCGTCCGTCGTGGTCCATGTTGGAGCCTCCACCCGCTACAAATATTGGAAATCCACAAACTTTGTGGAACTGATAAAGCGAGTGGCCTCTGCGGCCATAGCGGGCGATGTTTTTCTGGTCGGCGGGAGGAATGAGGAACCGGTGGCAGAGAGGATTGCGCGGGAGGCAGGTTTGGGAGACCGCGTGAAGATCCTGGCGGGTCGGATGACGATTCAGCAGACTGCCGAGGTGATCGGGAATGCGGCCCTTTTTATCGGGGGTGATTCAGGATTGGCGCACCTGGCCGTGGCTCTGGGAACACCGACCGTGGTGATGTTTGGTCCGAGCGACCATAAGAAGTGGGGCGTGGAAAGTCCGCGGAATGTCGTGGTTCGGAAAGCTCTCGCCTGTGCACCCTGTTTTATCTTCGGGTATCACAAGTTTTGTCATTCTATCGCCTGCATGGCCGGCATCACGGTGGACGATGTGATGGCCGGGGTCAGTAGCGTAATATTCCCGCGCATATCTTCCTCGAGCAGTGACTCCAGGGCGCGATAAACGGGGCCGGGTTTTCCGGTTCCGATGGGACGACCGTCGAACTCAACGCCGGCGGCGACATTGATGGTGGTTCCGGTCAGGAGAAATTCGCTGGCGACCAGGATATCCTTCCGCGAGATGTCCGCAAAGGCCACGGTCTTGAGGATTCCGGAGCGGGTCAGCGTTTCAGCCAGTTCCATGACGCGTAGCATGGTGGTTCCCGCCAGGATCCGATCCAGCTTGGGAAACAGGAGTCGCTGATCGGCGGTCACGATGCCCATGTTTTCTATGGCGCCTTCCGTGAGGAATCCCTGCTCATCAAACCCTGCTGCGAAATTGACGCCGGCGTCAACGGCTTCCTTTTTCATGAGGACATTGGGGGCGTAGTTGCAGTTTTTAATATGGCTCATGCCGGCCGACTTTGCGGCGATCCGGCTGGTACAGATGCGGCCGCCTTCGGGGTGAAGCTTCATGAACGGAGTGCCGAGCGATGTGACCACAACATACAGCTGAGGGGATGGACAGTCGTAGGGGTTGACGGCAAAGCTGCCCGGGCCGCGCGATACAAAGACCCGAATCATGCAGTCCGGTTTTCCGGCCACCCGAACGGTTTCTCTGATGATGGCCATGAGCTCAGCTCTGGAGGCCGGAAGGGTCAGGAAAAGTGCCCGGGCCGATTGATCAAGCCGATCCAGATGCCCCTGGAGGTTGTAGATGCAGCCATTGACGGTTTTAATGGCTTCAAAAATGCCGTCACCCCGATGCACCATATGGTCGTCTATGGGGAGAATCATCAGGGCTGGATCGGTGACAATTCCGCCGAAGAGGCTGGAATACATGGCGAAATAACCATCCTGATAGGAGCGGCGCAAGGCAGCGGCGAGGGTCGGCCAGTCGGATGAAGTAAACTGTTTCATGGGAATAAAATAGCAGAAAACCCCTTCAGCACAACTCCCCGCTTGCCCGTGACGGTTTAATGTTTCATGATTGCCTGAATGGAGCTGTTTGCAGAGTTGAAAAACGAGGAGCGCGAAGCGGTGTGGCGTCATGCCGCGCCATTTCTCGTGTGGGTGCTGGTGATGTGTCTGCCGATGCAGAACCAGGCTCTGAGATATGCCATTCAGGTGGGGGGTGGGGTGATTGCCTTTCTGGTTGCCAGACCCTGGCGTTACTATTCCGGTCTGTCTGTCCGTTGGCTTCCGGTTTCGGTTCTGGTCGGTGTCGGGGTGTTTGTGTGTTGGGTATTGCCGGAGTCCCCTTTGATTCGGCGTATTCCCTGGCTCTACGATTTGTACATGAGTGTAGCGGTTCGGGGCGGAGCCGCTCCTGCGAGTGGGGGAAGTCCGTATGCGCCGGAACAGTGCGGCTGGGTTCTTGCCGGGGTGCGGTTGGCGGGTTCCGCTTTCGTGATTGCCGTCATCGAAGAGTTTTTCTGGCGAGGGTTTCTCATGCGCTGGTTGCGGGGGCATTCATTTCTGAGCGTGTTTCCCCGGGGGATGGGATGGGGGATTCTGCTGACCAGTTCTGTCTTGTTCGGATTGGAGCACAGTCGCTGGCTGATGGGGGTTTTGGCAGGCCTGGCCTATGGGCTGCTCTATATCCGGACGGGCGACCTTTGGGCGGCGGTGGCCGCTCACATCACAACCAATTATCTGCTGGGGCTCTATGTCCTGGCAACCGGAGCTTATGTGTTTTGGTGAGGCGGTAGCGTGTTGTGATTTAATCCCTGAGCACCAAGCGTTTCCGTAAGCCTGCAGTCCCGGCATCCGTTCCGGCTGTTCAGGCAGAAATCGTTGAAAATCTGAAGTAATCCCTGTTGTCTTAATCCTGTATGGTACAACGCGGGATTGTGGTCATGGCCGAACAGGGCGTGTGCCGTGTGGCGTCCAAACCGGTTGTCGTCTTCCGGCGGAAGTGTTTTGAGCCAGTCAGGGGCGGGTTTTGAGGAGGTCGTGGCGGCTATCCACGGGACAATGACATTGGTGAGGAGGCTGGCGGCGCGGCCGGGTCCGATGAGAGAGGCCGGTTTATCGGCACGGGGACTTGTGAACCCGCTACGCCATGCCCAGTAACTTTGCCCACCAGCTTCCTGTAGGGTCTCCAGAATGGTTTTAAACGAGGGAAATGTTTCGGACGAAGCCAGGATCCGCTCAAAAGGAGAGTTTGCGTCAATAAACAGTCCTGTGGCCGCCATGAGACGGCGGAGAGGGTGATTGACGGGTCTGACATGAGAGAGCACCCATTCGCTTCGTGATAGCGTTTTATTCTGCCAGGAGGCCTGATGCCGCCACCAGATATCCCAGAGGGATCGGACAAATCCCCGGGTTTCCTCGTCCCAAAGGGGATTTGTTTTGGTTGGAAGCAGCCCGGAAACCCCAGCCAGAAGAGAGTAAGCCGTCATCATGTCATTCTTGGACTCCTGTCGCAGGCGGTCGAGCGGAAGGGATTGTGCAAGCTTGTGGAAGGGGTTCCGGTTGTGTTTATAGCCGAGTGCCCCCATGATTTCCTCATAGAGAGTTTGAGCCCTGTTTTCTCGTGCCATGGCTTGTGCGAGACGCTCGGTTTTAAGGCGTAGGCGTTCTTCGCCAGCCGAGTCAAGGAAGTGGCCCTGTTGGTCGGGTGACCAGGTTTTCAAGAGATGCGCGCAGGGAGGGCTTGGGGCAAGGTTTGCAAAGGGGTAAGCGGGCAGATCCAGGCTGTCGAACGAGAACGATGGGATTTGCTTTAGCGCCTGTTTCAGCGAGATCTGAAGGACTGGGGCCGGGAGATCGGGCTCTCCGAGGATTCCGTCAAAATAGGTGACATGGGCGATAACTCCCTGATACCGGCGGTCAGCGGCATGGCCGTGATGCCGCCAGTCAGCGGGGCGTATATGAAGCTCGATGTCACCTCGCAGAATGCACTCGTCAGGTCCGATCCGAAGGATGGCATCCAGAAAGTCCGGTCCAGCTTCCAGGTTCCAGCGCCCTGGATTTTCAACCTGGACCAGGCGCCCGTCCGCCGTGAGGAGGGGCGTGGGGCGGTAGGCGGGATCCGCCCAGACGCACCGAAGGTGTCGCTCCGACCAGGGAAAGTCCGAATTGTCTGCGGACTCTCTCGCGGCCGTGATGGGGGACAGTCGAAGTGCCCGGTATTGGCATGCCCCTGGGAAGTGCGCGCTGGAGGAATTGAACATGCCCTTGTGTTTAGCTAATCTATAACACTAGAACAAGTGAATAATGATTCCTAGTACTTGAAGCTGCTGCGGCCGATGTATTCCCGAAGCATGGAGGTGTTGGGGACCTCCCGGTCCGAGATGCCGACGAAATTGAGTAGGAATGCCGTGAGCCGGCGTGCCTCGGCGTATTCCCGATCGAACGGTTTCACCTCCATCAGGAGGGGTTCTGCAATGGGTTTAAGCACGGCAAGTTCGTAATCCAGGGCAGAATTGAAGGTGGCGTCGGCCTCTGATTGGAAGGGGAATATCCATCGTTCCTCACCCCTTCGAACGGAGGACCACATGCGCAGGGTTTTGAGCGCCGAGTGAGCCCGGTATTTGTGGTCACGCACCATCCTGCGGATCAGTCGGTTATCCGTGGTGGAAATCCGGTTGTTGGCATCCAGGCTGAGTTGGGTCAGGGCGCTGACATAGATGCGGAATTTGGAAGCGTCGGGAAGCATGCGGGTCAAGTCCGGGTTCAGTCCGTGGATGCCTTCAATGATCAGAATACCCTCCGGACCGAGTTTCATCTTGTTGCCTCGGTAGACCCGTGTCTTGGTTTCGAAATCAAATAGGGGCGGATCAATCTCGCCGCCTTTGGCGAGTTGGTTCATATGGCGGTTGAACAGATCCAGATCCAGTGAATTGATGTGTTCGAAATCAGGGGCCCCATTTTCATCCCGGGGTGTTTTCGCCAATTCAAAAAAGTAATTGTCGAGGGACAGGGTGGAGACATGGAACCCGTTTACCCGAAGTTGGATCGCCAGACGTTTGGCGAAGGTTGTTTTTCCGGATGAGGAAGGGCCCGCCACGAGGACAATGCGTGTGGTGCTGCGTCGGCGCTGGATCTCATCCGCAATCCGGGCCACATTCTTTTCGTGCAGGGCTTCAGCGACCTTGATGAAATCGCTGATATCGCCGTTCATGATGATTTCATTCAGTCGCCCGACGGTGTTGACGCCCATGGCCCGGCCCCAGTCCTTGTGTTCCCGGAATATTTTGAAGAGCAGGGGGAGGTTCCGGAAGGGGGCGATGGGAGTTCCCTTCGCGGGATCAGGGAGTTGTAGCACAAACCCCGGCGGATAGGGGATCAGTTCGAAGAGGTCGATGGCTCCGGTGGATGGGGCGACCGGGCCCAGGGCCAGATCGTAAAACCCTTCACAGACATGAATGACGATCCGGGGCGGGTTCCGGAACCGGAGCAGGTTCAGTTTATCCGTTTGCCCGGCTTCGGTCAGCCGCCGGGATGCCTCTGCAAAGGAAATCTTTTTCCGGTCAATGGGAATATCCCGGGCGATCAGGGATTTCATATGTTCCTCGATGGCCTGAACCTGTTCCGGGGTAATGCCCCCATTAGGTTCCCCTGCTTTTTGGTCAAAACTGCAGTAGAGACCGTTTCCCACGGCGTAATCGACCGAGAACCCGGAGCCGGGGAACAGTTCCTTGACCGTCTTTGCCAGAATGAAGGCAAGGGACCGCTGAAAGACAGGCCATCCCTCGGGTGCGGCCATGGTCAGGAGTTTGATTTCGCTGTCCATTTCCAGAGGGTAGTTCAGGGAGCAGATATCATTGTTAATGAGTGCGGCAATATACGGCAGGCCTGAGGGGTCTGTCCGGGACGGCATGACATCGTTCAGGGATGTGCGAAAAGGATGTTCGGTAATGCGTCCATCCTCAAAGGTCAGTTTGATTCTGTCGGCCATAGTTCCTCCCTGGTGACGGCGATGATTGAGTCGCCGTTACGATTCAATTCCTTTTCGGCCCTGTACCCCGGCGTCGTAATAGTGCTTGATGCAGCGCATTTCGGTGACCAGATCCGCCCTTTCCTGAAGCGCGGGACTGGCGTCCCGTCCGGTCAGTACCAGTTCCACGGCGCCGGGCTTCTTGTCCATCAGGGATAAAAGATCTGCCTCCGTGATAAGCCCCGCTTTGACGGCCACCGTGGCTTCATCCGCGATGACGACATCATACAGGCCGGAGTGCATCGCGGTGTTCAGCGCGTCCAGTCCGTGGCGGGCGGCGACGATGGCGGAGGGTGATGGCTGGCCACGGACGAACCCGCCGTCCCCGTATTGTTCAATGGTGACTTCGGGGAAGCGGGCGCGAAGCAAGCGGATTTCGCTGTACTCACCACCCTTGATAAACTGGCCCAGATAAACCCGAAGTCCCGCCCCAACGGCCCGAACCACAAGGCCGAGGGCGGCGGTGGTTTTGCACTTTCCCGTACCGGTGTAGACTTGGACATATCCTTTCATGAATTCACCCAAGGCGGGATTTCCGGGAGAAGCGTTTTAAACTCCTCCACCAGGGCGGCTTCGTAACGCTCATCATATTGGCCATCAAGGAAGCGGCCGTATGACTCGCGACAGAAGCGCTCCCACGAGGACTCCTCATGTCCGGGATTAATGGGGAAGAAATGCGCCCCCACGGCGCGGGCCGCCTTGAGGTCTCCGGGGGCATCCCCGATCATCAGGACGCGATCCGGCTTGTATCGATTTGAGGTCGCCAGGGTGAGGTGTTCGGCCTTGGTGCCGAGTTCCTGGCCTGCGATGACTTCGACATACTGCAAAAGGTCATGTTCGGCCCATTCCCGGACAAGCGCTTCGGTGGGGGTCTGGGAGACGCAGATGACATCGGAGTGGGCTCGAATATTTCTTAAAGCATCCAGAACCCAGCGGAACGGTTTGATATTCTTGATGGTGTTGGCGACGGACTCGTTGACCGCCAGGCTCCAGAGAAGGAGCCGCTGCAATTCCGGATCCCCTGTTTCCTGGGCGCGCTTCTCCAGGGCCGGGTTTCCGAGAGGAAGGCCCGATTCACAAAATTCGCGAAGCGCCCGGGTGGACGGCGGTTGAAAGCCGGCTTGACGGACATCGGGGTGATCTCGAAGAAGTTCAAATGTGGTCAGCAGGCAGGGAAACCTGTTCTGGCCGCGGTGGAGCGAATGCAGATTCACGAATTCAGCGGCCTCCCGGAGGGCCTTTTCGACGGGC
>CAIZMS010000219.1 GCA_903934155.1 uncultured bacterium
GAAATGGCACCCCCAAGGAGAGTCGAACTCCTCTTAACAGGTTGAGAACCTGCTGTCCTAACCGATAGACGATGGGGGCACAATGGCCCGAAAAGAAGCCGCGTAATCTATACAGCGCGTTTTCTTCCGTCAAATTATTTTTCAATCCTACCCTCGCGCCACGGTCACCACGCAAACTTTGGTCGCCCCTGCCGCTTTCAGCGTCCGACTGATCTCGTTTACCGTAGCCCCGGTGGTCATGATGTCATCGACCAGAAGAAAGCTCCGGCCCCCGATCCATTCCGGACAGCGTGGCTCAAAGGCATCGGCCATGTTCCTCGCGCGATCCTTCATTCCCAGATGCGTCTGGGTTCCCGTTTCCCGCGTCCGAACCAGACAGCCGCGCGCCAGGGTGATGTCCATCATGTCAGCCAACCGACCGGCCAGAAGCCGTGCCTGGTTATACGTGCGCGACCGCTCCTTGGCCGGGTGCAACGGAACAAAGATGACGGCGTCAAACCGCTCATGACTGTAATGAGTCCGCACACAGGCATGCAACACGGTGGCAAGATCCTTGTCCAAATGAGTGGCATGGGAATATTTGAAGTGGTGCAGCACCTCCTTGACGCCCCCCCGGAACCGGAGGGCGGAACGGGCTCGGTCAAACGCCGGTGCCTGGTCAACGCAATATGAACAGATGTAATCGCGGGTAATTTCACCCTCAACCGGATCCCCGCACCGGGAACAAAACGGGGGCTCAATCACCGGAAAGGCAGCCAGGCAGTCCCAGCAAAGATACTTCGCGGCCTCCCCGGCCGGCTTCCCGCAGGCTTCACAGGTACGGGGCCACAGCAGATCCAGAAGAGGTTCCGGATTCAGATGCCGGAGAATGTCCCGCCCCCACTTCACCGATATTTCGCCAACATCGGGGACAGGGCTTCCAGCGTCGCGGGCGGTACACTCTTCATGTCCGTCATGATGGCGAACTTCAAGGCATGCTGGCAGGCGCAGTCGCGGGTTTTCGGCAACTCGGGCACCAGGCGACGGATAATTTCCTTGGCCAGCTTGGTGTTGGCGGTCAGTGTCGCGACAATCATCTCCACGGACACTTCCTCTTCGCTGAGGCGCCAGCAATCATAATCGGTCGCCATGGCCATGGACTGGTAACACAACTCCGCCTCACGGCAGAGTTTGGCCTCGGGCAGGCTCGTCATCCCGATGATATCGAACCCCATCGCCCGGTAGGTGTTGGATTCCGCACGGGTGGAGAATGCCGGGCCCTCCATATTGACATAGGTGCCTCCGGTATGGAGCCTCACGACATCCCCCAGCTTCTGATCCCGGACCGCCTCCCCGGCTACTCGGGCAATCACCTCGCGCAGGGCTTTGCAGGTTGGATCCCCGAAGGAGACATGGCCCACGATCCCGTTGCCGAAAAATGTATGATTCAGCGAGCCCTTGGTGCGATCAAAATACTGGTCGGGCAGGACGATATCCCGGGGCCGGATTCCCTCGCGCAGGCTTCCCACGGCACTGACGGACAGCACGCGGTCCACGCCGAGTTTCTTGAATCCCCAGATATTCGCCTTGTGGTTGATTTCCGCAGGAAGAATACGGTGCCCGCGCCCGTGCCGCGGCAGGAAAAAAACTTCAACCCCGCCCATCGAACCCTGGACATAGGCATCGGAAGGATTTCCGAAAGGAGTCTGAAGGGCCATCTCGCGGACATTCTCAAGACCTTCAAGCTGGTACAACCCGCTACCGCCAATGATGCCTAATTTCATGGTTATATCCTTTCCGCATGATCGAAGCCACTCCGCCGCTCAAACCCCGACCAACGGAAGGGGTGAAAAGCGAAGGATGGTAGGCCGTGTGGGACTCGAACCCACGACCCCAACATTAAAAGTGTCGTGCTCTACCAACTGAGCTAA
>CAIZMS010000220.1 GCA_903934155.1 uncultured bacterium
ATTGTTTCCGCCCTTAAGGTTCTGGCCCAATTGAATATCACCGAGCGGCGTCTGCCGCATGATGGAAGAGCCCGAATGACGGTGGATGGCGAAACCTTTGATTTACGGGTTTCCATTTTGCCAACCCAATACGGGGAAGCCGCCAACTTGCGTATTCTGAACCGGAAGACCACATTCCTAACGCTTCCAGAGCTGGGTCTGAGGGCCAGCCAACTTCCTCTCATCCGGGAATTGATGTCGAGACCACACGGCATTGTGCTGATTACGGGGCCCACAGGAAGCGGAAAGACCAGCACTCTGTACGCCGCCCTATCCTCGATCCGAACCGACTCGATCAGCGTGGTGACCATCGAGGATCCGGTTGAGTATCAATTGGATGGAATCCTGCAAATTCAGGCTCAATCTGAAATTGGGCTGACATTTGCCGCCGGATTGCGAGCCGTGCTCCGGCATGATCCCAATGTCATTCTGATCGGGGAAATCCGGGATACGGAGACCGCCGACATTGCCATTAAGTCCTCACTTACAGGGCATCTTGTTTTCAGTACCCTTCACACCAATGATTCCGCGGGCGCCATGGCCCGGTTAACGGATATGGGCATTGAGCCCTATCTGGTCGCCTCCAGCGTGCAGGGAGTTATTGCCCAGCGATTGGTTCGCCGGGTTTGTCAGCACTGCGTGGAACCCATGGAATTGCCTGCCGAGATTCTTCGGGAAGTGGAGACGCTTTTTCCGGAGCAGGGTGGACAATTTCATTTTGTCCGGGGGCGCGGGTGCCCGGATTGCAAGTTTACCGGGTATAAGGGGCGTCTGGCGATTTTCGAGATCCTGATGATGGATCAGGCCCTGCGTCCCCTGGTGGTCAAAAATGTTCCCAGCGACGAAATCCGGCGGCTTGCCGTGGCCCGGGGAATGGAGACGTTGCGGCATAATGCCTGGCAAGTCGCCATGGAAGGCATTACCACCGTTGAGGAAGTCCTGCGCGTCACTCCCGGCGAACGAACTTGATTTCCCGCGAAATGGGGGCTAATGAGTAGGGACATGAACCCTTCCAGAATAGTCGACATGGCCAGCCGTTTCTACGATTCGTGCGTTCTGTTTACAGCCTCCGATCTGGGTGTTTTTGGAAAACTTTCCGAACTTAAACAGGCAGATGCCGAAACACTCGCCTCTGCCTGCGGCATCAACATCCGTGGCGCAACACTCATTCTGGACGCCTGCGTTGCACTGGGGTTGCTTGCCAAGGATGATTCACTCTACACCAATACCCCGGAATCAGCCCTTTTTCTCGTGCCCGGCTCCCCCGCCGACCTGTCGAAAGCCATTCGCTACAACCGCGATGTCTATCCCGCCTGGGGACAACTGTCCGAACTCATCAAAACGGGCCGCCCCGTCGAACGCCCCGAAATCCACCTTGGCGAGGACAAGGACCGTACCCGCAACTTCGTCCTTTCAATGCACGGCCGGGCCATGGGTATCGGCCGGACAGTTGTCCCCCTTCTCGACCTGAAGGGGCGAAAAAAACTTTTCGACGTCGGTGGCGGTCCGGGCACTTACTCAACGCTCATCGCAAAGGCAAACCCGGATATTCACTGCACCGTTCTCGATCTTCCGGAAGTTGTAAAAATCGCTGCGGAATTGATTCAGGCCGCAGGATTTCAGGATAAGGTGAAAACCATGCCAGGCGACTATCACACCACGCCCTTCCCGAAGAACAATGACGTTGTGATATTCTTCGGTATGTTGCATCAGGAGTCGCCTGATTCCATCACCGATCTATTCCGGCGCGCCTATGAATCACTTGTCCCCGGCGGAGTTGTCTACATTCTCGATATGATGACCGATGCCACCCACACCCA
>CAIZMS010000221.1 GCA_903934155.1 uncultured bacterium
AACCGGGCGCCTTCGCGCCAGGCATTGGAGGGAAGGCCGGCTTTCTGACTAAGCGACGACAAGGTCTCCTCCACAGTCCATCCCTGCCCCGTCGCCACTTCGGGCAGGTACACGGCCCGATACCGGCCTTTCTCCAGAATAATCCCCTGCTGCCCGATCTTGAAGTCGGCAATCGAGGGAACATCACGAATGGGACTCAGTACGGAGACATCCACCGTGATCCGCGCCAGCTCGCCGGACTGGACAGGATCAAACCGCGGGTCGCGGAGCGCCGCATTGACAGCGTTATCATGGACCGAAGCATAGAGCGGAGCCTCCGGCGTCAGGGATCCAATGCACCCCCGTAGTCCGCCTCTGATCTTCAGCGTCACAAATGTGGCCATATCCTTTTTCATCAGGGGGGTAATTGTATACCGCCCGAAATCAAACGCATCCCGCTTCCCCTCAACGCACCACTTCAACGTGTCCCGCGCTATGGCGAAGAGCGTTGTTTTTTCCGCCTCGCTCAACTCCGGCGACCAGGTTCCACTTCGATGTTCTTTCACGGTAGTATCCTCCTTTACTTCAAAACCAATTGCCGCATACGACACAGAATTCCTGTAATTCCCTGTCATTTCACCCGACAGGGCGGTGTCCAAAACCTGACCTGAGAGGCCCTTCAGCTTCGCATCCCGCAGGGTCGCCATAAGAATCGTTATGGGCGTTTCGCCACAAATCGTATCATGGGTTTCCGCGCAGTGATCCAGAAATCCCTTTTCGTCCAAGGCGGCAATCCGGCCACTGGCCAGGGTCAGCCACTCCTTGAGCCGCCCGGGAATCTGGTCGGTAAACGGCTCATACCCATAGTTTGGTCCATAGTGGGTGAAATCGGAGGAGGCCAGGAGAAGTGTTCTGGTTCCCACATAGGGGGACAACGCCCGGCTGATTGCCGCCACATCGACCGATCCCGCCGGACCACAGATCAGAGGAATGAGCCGGAAGACGCGAGCCGTCTTCTGAAGGAACGGGAGCTGGACTTCAAGGGAATGTTCCCGAACCGCCGCTTCTGGAATTGTGACGAATCCTGTTTTACCACGCAAGGCGTCACACGCCACCCGGTCAATTTCGACCAGTCCGAGCGGCGTGGAATAGGCCGTGAGCGCCGGATCCGGTAGCGACACCCCATTCACCATGACATGATGCGACGGGCACAGAATGATGACCCGGTCAAATTGGCCACTGGAAATCAGCGAATAGACACTCGCCGCGCACCGGCCGGAATAGACATAACCGGCATGAGGGGCTACAGCCGCCATGAGGGAGCCCGTCGGCGCAGGACGAATCGCCTGCTTCAACAGGGACTCCACCTGGCGATCGAGCGCGAACGGGGATTTCTCGTAGAAGGAACCGGCAACAGCCGGGGGCCTGACCTCAGCGGCACAGCAACACGAAAACAGAAAAAGCACTATTAATCCGGCAACACGAAAACAGCTCACCCGGACGAGGGGATTCACCACCCGCTTCGCTGGAGACTCGGAGACACCCAGAGAAGATAAAACCCAAGAAAGAGAATGTCGCGGCATTTTCGTTCGGGAGTACCCGAGCCAAAAATTCCGCGACGGTTTCTGGAAGTCATGCCATGAGAAAGAGGAGAACCTTCGACTCCTCCTTCTCAATGTATTCCTTCGAGAAACCGTGGCGTTTATTTTGGTCGCGCGTACCCGCGGGAACGAAATAAACGCCACATTTGCATTTTCTTCTCTGTGTCTCTGTGTCTTCCATGAGAAGGCTTTGTCAAGCGTCCGCTGTGGCGGACACCAAAGAAGAACACCCGTCGCCGTCAGGCTTCCATTCGCACTCATAGTGGGCCATACCATGTGGTCCGGTGCAGTTTAAGATCCGTCGGCGGGGCTGCCAGCTCTAGCACGAACTCATTGATGTCCTT
>CAIZMS010000222.1 GCA_903934155.1 uncultured bacterium
CCTGGGACCGGGAGTGGACATGCAGTTTTGCGTAGATGCGCGCGGTCAGGGTGCGGATGGTGGAGAAACTGATGCCCAATTGATCGGCAATCTCCTTCTGCAGATAGCCTTTTGCCAGTAGCCTGAGCACCTCCTGTTCGCGCGCCGCGAGCCCCTCTTCCACGGCGCTACGCGAATCCACGGTAGGTTTGCGAAAAGCCTGGACAATGCGCCGGGCAATGCTGCTCGTCATGGGCGCACCGCCCCCATGCACATCCCGGACCGCCTCGATCAGGCGCTCCGCCTCAACAGGCTTCGTCAGGTAACCGATGGCCCCGGCCGCCAACGACTCGAACACCACCTCCGTATCGTCGAACACCGTCAGCATGATGAATTGCGTTTTTGGCAACAGGGGCACAAGACGCTTGACGCACTCCACCCCGCTCGCCCCGGGGAGATTGATGTCCATCAGGATGACGTCGGGCTTCAGGGCGGGCAAAACCGCAATCGCCTCTTCGGCGGTGCCAACCACGGAGATGCAGCGCGTGCCCGGTCCTTCCTCCAGAATGCCGCGCAGACTGCGGCGGAGCCCGGCATCATCCTCCACCACCGCCACGGCAATCATCGGAGTTGATTTGTCCTTACTCACGTCGCATTCCCTCTTCCCGTCCTTCCCTGACCCGGCATAGCCGGAACCAAATCATAATCGTAAACGTAATCATAATCGTAATCATATTCTGCTGCGCCAGAGAGGATTACGATTACGATTATGATTACGATTACGAACAAATCCTTACCAATATTCGATTGATTCAAGTCGTAAGGCGCTGAGACACTCTTTCATTTCCGCCAGTCAATGGCACCACAAATACTATGGAACTCCCCGCGCCGGGCGCACTGGTAAAGCGCGCTTCTCCGCCAACCTGCGCAAGACGTTCGCACATATTGGCCAGCCCCCGGTTTCCGGCAAGCGCGCTTGCCACATCAAAGCCCACCCCATCATCCTCAATTTCCACCGTAAAGCACGCGGCTTCAACCGCCACCTTCAATGTCACGGTCGCAGGATGGCCGTGCCGGACGGCGTTATGGATCGCCTCCCGGGCGGCCAGGAAAATATTGTGGCGAATCCCCGATGCCAACGGCACGGCGGGAAGCTCATCCGGGATGTCGGTCCGGAAACTTACGCCGGCCAGCGCCAGGTATTCCTCCGCGAACTTGAAGAGGTAACTCACCAGATGCTCGAGGGTATCGCGCGCGGGGTTGACCGCCCAGACGATCTCATCCAACCGCCGCGTGCTCTCGCGGGCACGGATGTTAATTTCAGCCAGTTGGCCCTTCTGGACAGAATCGCCGGATGATACCTTTTGCGCCATGCTGCCGAGCATGGCAATCTGGGCCAGACTGGCGCCGAGTTCATCATGCAGGTCACGGGCAATACGGGCCCGCTCCTGCTGCCGCGCCGTCGTCTGCTCCAGCCGCGACAGGGCCAGCTGCGACCGTTGCCAGACCACATACCGCCACCCGCTGTACACCAGACTGGCGGCCAGCAACACAATCAGCAGCCAGAACCAAGCCTGCCGGGTGACCGGCTGGGGAATGCCAAGTTCCACCCTCTGAATCTCACCGGACTTTCGTTCTTTCAAGGATAGTTTCCAGACATTCTCTCCGGCGGAGGTAAGCCCGTCCACAACAAAGCCCGTTGCATCCTTCACGACCGGCTTGAGCTGACTGTAAATAAACAGATCCCCAGCGCGGGCCCCTGCATCAGTCAATTCAATCTGCATCGCCGAATGCAGCGACGTCACACGCTTGAGTTCCGCCGCCCCGCAGTAGATGTGCAAGCCCGAGCCGATCAACACCGGCTTGTACAAGTCCTGTGGCAGCTCGGTGAAACTCAGGTGCTGGGAGGCCGAGGCCGCCAGGGAGGGAGTGGTATAACTTCCCTCCACCACCCCCACGTAGCGGTTATCCCAGAACGACCAGACCGCATAGCGTTTTTTGGGATCCAGCCCGATGCGGGCAAAATCCAAAGTCACCGCCTGCTCTTTCTCGGCCGGGTTCCACAACAACGCCACCGTCCAGTTTCCCCATTCCCGGTTTACATGCCCGACAAGGCGGGGCCATTCGGTCCCCGTGCAGAGGTCCAGCACCTCCGTCCGTTCCTTCGCGGGAGGCGTCAAGACCTCGACATTCCGCCAGTAGGGCTTGAACCGATCCTCGTTCCACGGGTCGGAAGTGAATGCCGCTCCGCAGGACAGCCCCACCATGCTGATCCAGGTCCGAGCCAGGGGCCAACCACCCACCACCGGACTGACATCCTTCAGTTCGGTCGCCATGTAGTACGCATCGTTGTCCACTGCGAACCAGTGGCCATTGAGATGATAGGCGCGAAGCGCTTCTTCGATGATGGACCTGACGCCTATGCGTTCGGCCTCGTACCCGGAGCGACAGGCATCCACGAACCCCAGCCCGGCGCGAGCCTGCGTCCAATCGTTGAGCAGGAGATATGGGGAATCCCCGACCGCCTTGCGGACATGGGCGTAACAATCCCGGTAACGCTCAAGCGAGGTCATGCGCTGCGGAAGGTCATCGGCCAGGATGAGATGCCCGAGTTTCAGATACGAGTATCCCATCCCCATAACCTGGCTCGCGTTCCCGGCCACCAAGGCCGCAGAGGCCTGGCGAGGATACTGTACCTTGAGACCCGACCGCGCTCCGGTCGCGACGATCTTCCCGGCATAGAAGGGCATTCCCTCCGGAAACCGGTCGTTCGTGTCAAGGGAAGCGGAGTACTCCTCCCGCTCGTACCCACGATCGATCTGGATAACATCAGGCCTGAGCCGACCGCCCGATTGCGCCGCCTGCGTGACCACCGCGAGCACATCCTGGCCCGTCACCTTCTTCATAAGGAAATACCAACTGCTCCAACCCGAGAGCGCCCCCTGCGCCGTCCGCGAACCATGCGTGCTGGCCACCCACGCACCCCACCGCGCCAGTGCGGCGTCCGGCTTCTCAAAGAAAAGCGCCACCTGCTGACCCCAGCGCGTCTGGCCGGGCCTGACCTGGACGCTGCTCATGTCGGCCATCAGTGTCAGCCCAGACTTTCCCTGCCCCAGGGGCCGGAAGAAAGCCGCGACGAAGGCCACGGGCGTTCCCACCGGGCCAAAAAGGAAGCCCACCCCGTCATCGCGATAGCAGCCCCCGTATTCAAAGAGCTCGAGACTTACTTCCGGAGCCAGTCCATGTGCAAAGGACATGCTCCCCCTTCGGGGGATGAAGAAGTTCGCCTTCAGGATGTCGAGCGTCGTAACCACCGGCGTCGCGTTGTTCAATCCGGTAACCACCCATTTCTCAGGACTGCCCTCCACTTCAAAGCCGCCAAGTAGGGCGGGCGCTACGAGCCCGCCATTCGTCACGCGCTCATCCATCGCCAGCGACGAGACCGTCAACAAGCGGACCGGACGGTCTCCCCGGTTCCGAATCCCCGCCTGCAACATCACCACAGGCACGCCGGGAACCTGGTCGAGGCGGAAGAGCAGCTCAATCTGCTCCTTTTCAAAGCGGATTGTGGAGGACGAGCCGTTAGCCAGCCCGTAGGGTGTTGCCTCCGCCGTGTAGGAATTGACGCCAACCAGCGTGCCGGAATCCGAGGACAGCACATTGGTGACACCCCCGATCACAACCCTCGCGGAGAAGCCACCCCGGAACCCTACCAGACCTGGCGCGGTGAGAGTGATGGTACGCCCCCCATCCTCCAGACGGGCATTCACAGTCACAGCCGTTTCGGCCTGCGCCAGCTCCGGCGCAACCGCCAAAGCCAGAAACAAGGCCGGTCGCGAGGCAAACCTGAAAATCATTGAGAGGAGTCCCATGGGCAGTACTGCTATCACACCCGCCAGAAAAAGGGAAGGGCGGGCGTCCTGTTTTCTGGAGTGCGGGATCCTCAACTGCCGAGGTGCATCCCCGGTCACTGCGGCAGCCGGGGATCGCCGCCGTCTTTCTTCTTGCGTGCCGCTTCCCGCATAACCTATGGTTTGACCTCATGAATTATATCAGCACAAGGGGGGACACCGGGGTAAAGGGATTTCAGGAAGCGGTCATGATGGGACTCGCCCGGGATGGCGGGCTTCTTCTGCCGGAACATATTCCGGATGTCTCCGCAAGGCTCGCCAGCTGGCGAGACCTCTCCTACCCGGATCTGGCCGTTGAGATCATGCGGCTCTATGCCGACATCCCCGAGGCCGACCTACGGGATATTATCACCCGAAGCTACGCCACATTCCGGCATCCGGATATTGCTCCGGTCCGCAGCGTCGGAGACATGCATATTCTTGAACTTTTCCACGGCCCCACCCTGGCATTCAAGGATATCGCCCTCCAGTTTCTTGGCAACACCTTTGAATATGTTCTGAAGAAAAGCCGCCGCGAACTGAACATTCTCGCCGCCACCAGCGGGGATACCGGCAGCGCCGCCATTTGCGGAGTCCGGGGACGCGATCGCATCCGCATATTTGTCATGCACCCCAAAGGCCGGGTCAGCCCCCTCCAGGAAAGGCAAATGACCACCGTGCTGGACGGGAATGTCTTCAACATTGCCGTTGAGGGCACCTTCGATGACTGCCAGCGGATCATGAAGACCATTTTCAGCGATCTGGCATTCAAGGATGGACACTCGCTGGGCACGGTCAATTCCATCAATTGGGCGCGGGTTCTGGCCCAGGTTGTCTACTACTTCTTCGCCGCCTTCCGCGTGATGCGACTGACCGGCGCCCGGGAAGTCCAGTTTTCCGTGCCCACCGGAAACTTTGGCGACATCTTTGCCGGTTATGTGGCCGCCCGGATGGGGCTCCCCATCCGGCGCCTGATCCTGGCGACCAATGAGAACGATATCCTCTCCCGTTTTTTCAAGTCCGGGTCTTACAGCGGCGGCCCGGTTCACGCCACCATCAGTCCCTCCATGGATATTCAGGTGGCCAGTAATTTTGAACGGTATCTCTACTACCGGCTGGGATCCGATCCTGCGGCGGTTCGGGAGGCCATGAAACAGTTTGAAACCAGCGGCAGGCTCGAGGTTCCGCCGCAGGCCAACGGCCGGATGGATGACCTGATTGTGGCGGGAGTCGGCACCACCGAGCACACCCTCGCCACAATCCGCGAGATCCATGATCAATACGGATACCTGCTGGATCCCCATTCGGCGGTAGGCGTTCATGTGGCAAAACCTTACCTGCTCCCCGAGGCCCCGATGATCTGCCTGGCCACGGCACATCCCGCAAAATTCGGCCAAGCCATCCAGGACGCCACCGGCAGCGACCTCGCGCACCACCCCATCCTCGAAGCCTTGAGCGACCTTCCGGCCCGTTGCACCATTCTTCCGGCCCGGGATGTTGAAATTCGAAAGTATATGGAAGGACTGATACCCTGAGGATAAACTCACACACCGTCATCGAGGTCGAAACCGGGCAGGTTCGCCTCGGCGGGCCGAATGAAGTCCTCCACGCGAACGCACTGGGTTCCTGCATCGCAGTTGTCCTGCACGATCCGACGCGTCATCGTGGCGCACTGGCCCATGTCATGCTCCCCGGAATCGCACCAGCCTCCGCCACGGAACCGAACCGCTACGCCGTTAACGCCATCCGGGAGGCGATCCGTCTTCTGGAGACCGAACCGGCTCAATTGACCGCCTGGCTCGTCGGTGGCGCCAATGTGCTCCGCGATCCCGAAGGGGAACCCCTTTGCCAACAAATCCGCGATTCCGTTGTCAAGAGCATGGCTCAAACCGGAGTCACCGTTCGCGGCCAATCGCTGGGTGGAACCGAACGCCGTTCCGTTCTGCTGGTAGTGGAGACCGGAGAAGTATACTATTCGCTGGGTGACAGACCTGAAACACCAATCCATGTAGACATTGCAGAGGAGCGTAAGCCATGACAGGAGACGATAACACATGCCTGGCGCCTGGCAGGAAACCTTCCGCCACCACGCGTGAAAAATGGCTATTCGCCACCATGCTCATCGCGGTGACTGGAATCCTCATCGGCGGATTCCAGTATTATCAATACCAAAGGAATCATGTACGACAGGAATACACCAATCAACTCCTGTCCATGACCGACCTGAAATGCAAGCAGCTTATCGATTGGCGAAATGACCTCCTCAGCAATGCGGAACTCTTCCTGTCCAATCCTTTCACCGCCGAGGCGATAGAAAAGATCCTTACTGGAAAAAATGATCCTCTTCAGGAAAAACTATTAACCCGCTTCCAGCAACAAAAATCCCGCTATGGCTATCGGGAAATTATCCTGACGGACGCGACCGGCAAGGTTTTCTCCCGATTGACCGGCGGAAACGCGGCACTCGCACCGGATATGCTTTCCCTGATGGATCAGTGTCGGCGTTCCCAGGCGATTATTCTCTCTGATCTCCATCCCGGTGCCCGGGACAATGCGCCGCATATCGATGTCGTAGGATCGGTCCACGCCCGGGGCGAGACCCCCGAAAGCCCTGTCATCGGGTATGTATTTTTCCGCCTCGATGCGACTCACTCTCTCTACCCCTTAATTCAGTCGTGGCCAGTTCCGACCCGGACCGCCGAAACACTGTTGGTTCGCCGTGAGGGAGAAACCGTCCTCTTCTTGAACGAATTAAGGCATCAAACCAATGCTGCCCTGAAATTATCAATTTCGCTCACCAGAACCAATGTCCCCGCCGTGATGGCCGTTCGCGGAAAAAGAGGAGTCGACGAAGGAATCGATTACCGGGGCGTGCCAGTTTTATCGGTGCTTGAAAAGATCCCCGACTCCAACTGGTATCTCATTTCAAAAATCGATACCGCTGAAATCTTTGCGCCATGGAATCGGTATTCAAGAATCATCAGCGCCCTGATCCTTGTCCTCCTGATTACCACGATCGTAGGGGCCGGACTGATCTGGCAGCAGCAGGGCAAAACCTACTACCAGGCTCTCTACCATGCGGAGCAGGAACGGAGCCGGGCCGCCGAGGCGCTGAAGTCGGCTAACCAGCAATTGCTGGCCAGCGAACAACAGCTCAGGGCCGCCAACCAGCAACTTCGGGCGGGAACCCAGCAGTTACAAGCCTCCAACGAGCAGTTGCGAGCCAACGAGCAACAACTGAGTGCCAGCAATGAAAAGCTCCGGATAAGTGAAATACAACTCCTGGCGATTCTTGAATCCACCGCCGACGGGATTCTGGCTGTGGATAACAAGGGAGCGGTCATACAAGCCAGTCAGCGATTCGCCACCCTTTGGCGAATTCCCCAGGCGCTCATGGATCGTCGGGACGACCGGGCTTTGCTTGACTTTGTCCTGAGTCAGCTCGTCGATCCCGAAGCGTTTCTTAAAACGGTGCAATCCCTCTATAACTCGAACACCGAGATCATGGATATTATTACCTTCAAGGATGGCCGGCTATTAGAACGGCATTCACTCCCCATCCTCTTGAATGGCCGCAACATCGGCCGGGTGTGGTCCTTCAGCGACATCACGGAGCGCAAACGCGCCGAGAATCGGGAGAAGGACCTGTCGGTGAAGCTGGAGCGGGCGGCGAGAATGGAATCATTGGGGGTTCTGGCCGGGGGAATGGCACATGACTTGAACAATGTGCTGGGCCCGATCGTGCTTCTGCCAGATCTGGTGAACGATTTCCTCGCACGTCACGGAGATCCGGCTGACCCGGACTATGCGGACACCCTCCAGGCAATCAAGGCCATCAAGGATTCAGCGCTTCGGGCGGCCGGGGTCGTCAGCGATCTGGTCATGATGGGACGGCGGGGCCAGTTTCAGAAAAACCCGGTTAATATAAGCCAGGTGGTCAAACAATTGATGGGCTCAGCCCAAATACAGGATCTGCAGACAAGGCATCCGGATGTGCAGATGACGCTCCAGCTGCCGAATGAAACACTCTGGTTCGTGGGGTCTGAACTGCGACTCGTGCGCGTGCTGGCGAATCTGGCCAGTAATGCCGTGGAAGCGATCGACGGCAAGGGCGATGTGGTTATCCGTGTCGACCAACAGGTGTTTACTGAGCCCTACTCCGGGTACGAGACGATACCGCCAGGAAATTACGTTACCCTGGAAGTTACGGATACGGGATGCGGTATCGACACCCATACCCTACCCCAGATTTTTGAACCGTTTTTTTCGACAAAAGCGCGCAGCACGCGAAGCGGAAGCGGACTGGGACTCTCTGTGGTGCACGGATTGGTGCGGGATCATGAGGGGTTTCTGAATGTTGAAAGCGAACCGGGGAAAGGAACAACCTTCAGAATCTATCTCCCGTCCCTGACAGGGGATGTAATTGCAGAAAACGCGACTAAAAGCATCCTTCCCGGGGGACACGAACGAATTCTGGTGGTCGACGATGAGCCAGGTCAATTATTTTTAACACAGCTTCAACTGAAAAAGCTTGGGTACAACATCGTGGTGGTCTCCAGCGGGGAAGAGGCTGTGGCGTTATTTGAATCAGCCCGCCGGGAGGGCCGACCAGCCCCGTTCGATCTGGCCATTGTGGACATTATCATGCCGGGAATGGACGGAGTGACCACATGCACTGAAATATTGCGTCGATGGCCTGAACAAAAACTACTGATTGCGAGTGGACATGCACCGGACGGATATGAAAAACAGATCACGACTCTGGGCGCGGAATGGTTGAATAAACCCTTTGTCGCCGTTGATCTGGCGCGTGCCGTACGTACACGACTGGATCGTCCAGGTCAGGGGGCAAAGGGATCGTAGCGACGAGCCAGAGACTGGCGTGCCAGGGAATGCCAGAACTGCCTAAAATCCAGACTCAGCCTCCTGACATCCACACCCTTCAGCATGGATTCAGTCGCCTCCTCCGCCGTCTTACCCTCCACTTGCATGGCCGATGCATAGAGATCTAAAAGCCCCGCATACGGCGAACTGGCATCGGCCCCAAACCCTTTCTTCAGATAATACACCACAGCCCAGGCCATCGCATAATTGGTTTCCCTCTCGGATTCATCCAAACAATAGAACTGATCCCGGGACAGCTGAAAAAACGAATTAAGATCAAAGTCCCCCTTCGCCAAAACCGCATTCAATAGGTCAATCGCCCGGGGATCCTCCTCAATCCGGACTCGCCCATTGACAATAACCGCATTTTCAAAAAACTGAGCCATCCCCTCATTGAAC
>CAIZMS010000223.1 GCA_903934155.1 uncultured bacterium
ACCACCGGGGACTTCGAACAGGTTGACTTTCACGCCGGGGGTGGTGGTTTTGACGCAGTGCGGTTCCAGCACCCACTTCTTGCCGCGCATACAGGCGAGGAGCGAACCGTAGTCCAGGAAATACTGCCGCGTTTTCTCGTCGGCCCAGGCGAGTCCGTGATCGTTGCCCGGCAGGGGACACATCGGATGAATGCCGAGATAAAGGCACGTTTGCAGAACGCCATCCGAGCCCCCGCTGTTGAACATCAAGACCGGTTTGCGGAGGCCCAGGATCGCATCGCCGTTGTAACCAGGCAGTTCGTCAAATATTCCATCCACATGGCGCATCAGATCCAGGCGCTTGACCAGTGGATTCACAAAGATGACCTTGCCGTTGTCGTGCATGATCGGACCGAGTTTCTCCATCAACGTGCGCCAAGACCAGATCAGCGACCGTGCCGGTTTGTCATCGAACCAGGTCATGCCATCATCGCGATCAAGGTTGTGGACGCGCAACCAGTCCATCCGGTCAATGCAAATCCCGGACGAACTGGGGATCTCCTTGATGTGCCTGCGGGCCTGATCCAGCAGGAAGTCCCGATAGGCCGGCTCGCCGCAATCCATGACCACACACGTCTGCCACGAATAATAGAAACCACCGGGCCGGGTTTTCGCCCAGGCAGGTTCCGGCCATTTGACATCGGCAGGGAGATTCAGTGTCTCAGGCACCCGGAGCACGGCCGAACCAAGACGGTTGAAAAGAAATTCGTTAGCCTTCATCCAATCGGGCTCCACGCCTGGGGCAAGCGGCTCCGGCGCAGGGAAAACGGTCTTGTTGCCGAACTCCGTGACGTTGAAATAGCTCAGGACATGAAAGCCACTATCCTTCATATATTTTGCGTAACCCTCCATCTTGGCAATACTGATATCCTCCTCGCCAAACGATTTCCAGGTTTCATCCTGGTTCACGGGCGGCAGAAACATGCCCATGTACGGGAAGTCGAAGGAGGCCGCCCAGTTGATGCTGAAGTTCATCCGGCGCAGCGCAGGCAGATCCAGATTCCACCGCTGCAGGGCGTAATTCCCGCAACCGGCCATCTTATCCGCCGCCGGATTGGGCGGATCAAAGTACTGCGGGTAGCGGTGCGTCATCCAGCGCAAACCGCCACGCCAGTCCGCCTCGTGCACAACGATGTCAAACGCCAGCCGCACCGGCGTGGAGCTGGACATCCGGTGCCGGTACCATGTGAAGCTGGTACGCCCGCTCTTATTCACCTCAAGCTCCATGTCTAATTGCATCTGCTCCGGGCTGGCCACAACACTGGCGCCTGCCGCACCCCCTGGCGCGAACAGTGTGGCGAGGGGAACCGAAATGTAATGCTCGCCGTTTGGCCGCTGCCCGCACTTGTACCAGGGCATTCCCGGCTTCTCGATCATGAACCGGGGTGCGCCGTAACTGTAACGCCGCGCCGCGCTCATCGGCGCCGGGGCAAGTAAATCGCTCAGTGGAGGCGCATCCCATGCCGTCCAAAAGACGCTGTTACTGGCGACTGGATAACTGATCGAAGCGACAATGGGCGCACTCCACGGCTCACCGTCCCCTGCCACTTCAATTTCCCACCGAATACTATCGTGAGTTGGCACAAACCGGTCCGTGACCGTCGCGCGGCGTTGAAGAGGATCAACCATCTTGCGAGTGATCGCATAGCCACCGCCCTCTATCCGGCGGGCCTCGCCTTGTTCCTCAACGCGGCACCCTTCAAGTTCCGTGCGGGCGTTGAATGTACCGGCGATTCCACCCGTTGAGTCCAGCCTAAGCGCCCCAACCGGAGCGGCAACCGCCATCTTGGCATCCGACAGTCCGACCCACGGTGATACAAGCAGGGCAAAGATTCCAAACAGCATGCGTTTGCTCATTTTTTGAATAATCCTTTTCCCCGATATTACCGCTACGCCACAAATTCCCGGCAGGCTTCAACATACGCCTCAATATTGGCCCACGGCACTTCCGGTTCCAGTATATGCGTCGGGCAACAGAACAATCCCCCCTTTGCCCCAGCCATGCCAAGATTCCGTCGAACTTCCTCCTTCACCTGCTGTGGCGTCCCAAACGGCATCAAGTGCTGGGTGCCCAGCGTGCCGTTGAAGGACAGGCGATCCCCGAAGCGGGCATGAACCTCGGAGAAATCCATACACTCCGGCTGAACCGGATTGAGCACATCCACCCCCGCCTCGATCAAATCCTCAATGAACGGCAGGACATAACCGCAGGAGTGGTAGCTGATCAGGATATCCGGCTTGACCGACTTCGCCGCTGCAATAACCTTCGCCAGACGTGGCTTGATCCAAGTCCGGTACATGTCTTCGGACATCATGATGGTGTTCTGCATACCGATATCGTCCCCGAGACCGAGAATATCCGCACCTGCAGCCGCGAACTGTCTGGCCCGAAAACAGGCTAGTTCCGTGACCTTATCCAGCAAAAACGAAGCCATCGGGTCTTCCGTGCCCATATCCACAAACAGGTTTTCCATGTTTCGAAGATACCAGGATGTTTCCCAAACGGTGCATTCAGCCCAAACGAAAACGGCCAGATCTTTCGCATGGATGTCCTTCACGCGCGGGACGAGATATGAATAGTCAATTTTCTCGAATTCGGGCCAGGGATAGGACTCCAGATCCGCCATCGTGGAGGCATTCGCGAGCGGATGGTGCATACGGGTCATGTGCTTTGAGTCGGGATTGTCCTCATGGGCCACACCCCACCCATCGAACTTCACCGTGTGCTGGAAGCCTTCGGGATAGAACCGGCGCCAGTCAACCTTGTCGCGGCCCGGCACGCGCCACACTTCTTCGAAGTTCCAAGCAAACCCGGGGTCATAGATAATCCGGTACGGTGCGCCAAAGAAATCGAGGTAATCCCCCTTGAAGTCAGGATACCGGCGCCGGAATTCCGCCTCAAGGGCAGGACAAAAATGCATCCCAACCGGGGCGCGGCGATATCCCTTGCGGCGATACAGGTTCAACAAATCGTAACGAGGGCTATTGGCCGGCAAACTGCTCTGGAGTGGTGCATGGATTGTCATAGAGGCTTCTTTCACTACTGCTATGTTTTATTTCTCAACTTTCCGTAGTTGATTCACGGCCGTGGCGAAACGTGACCCGAGTTCGATCATCCCGTCCGCATCAAAATGGGAGACGCCACCTGAGCCCTTCCGGGAAAGATCCGTGGTTTTTACCAGAAGCGCATTTCCGTCCTCTTTGCATACTTTATCCTGCGCTTTACGGACGATATCCCCATATTTCCAAGTGTGACTGTTGACTTCGCCAATGACAATAGGAAGAGTGGGCCGCTTGAGATCGGTTCTGACAGAACGGATCAGGGATTTCAGCAATTTCCCGTAATCACCAGCCATCTTCAGACTGATACCCGCTTCGCGTTCACCCTGCATCCAGAGAAACGCGGACAACTCGTATTTTCGGCCATCGGCCTTTAACGCCGAGAGGGCATGTTCAGTTTCCCGCATCAGTTGTTGGTAAAGCTTCCCGGCGTCTTGTCCATTGGATGGCGGATGCCAGTTATTCCCGGCATCATTCGCGCCTACGTTTGGAATTAAATCCGAGTAATCGCGGGCCCGGGCAATTCCCGTGCCGCCTACGGCGCACTTGATGATCGCAATTTGCCCTTCGCCGGACAGTTTCGCCAAATCATGAGCAAACCCGATCTCAGGGCCAAAGGCATTGGTATGGGCGCCATTGGATTTGCCGACGCAAAGGGGAATCCAACCTTTAGTCTTTTCATCCCAGAACAAAGAATCAGCCTGACTCATGTACTCTTCGGGCAACGCGGCTTTGCCATTCCGGTATTCCCGGACATTATTGAACCCAACCGCATTGGATTGTCCGGCCAGGATGACTACCTTGACAGGACGCTTGGACTTCTCGATGACTAAACCCTCATTGGCGGCCGACAGCCCGGCCAACGGAGATACAAGCAGGGCAACAATTCCAAAAACCATATGTTTATTCATTTTCCGAATACTCCTTATTTCTCGCCCTGTCTCAGGGCACTCATTCCCCATCTATCCCGCAATGTCAGTCCTTCTCGATGACAAAACCAGCATCCACCCAGTCGCCGAAATCAGAGTTGTTTCCGTCACCGGCGTCGTCCACCAC
>CAIZMS010000224.1 GCA_903934155.1 uncultured bacterium
TACTGCGGACGTCGTGTCATCGCCCGTTCAAGAGGAACTGGTGATGTTCGATGTGGATGCCGGGAAATACTACGGCTTAAATGAGATGGCTGCATCTATCTGGCAGTGTTTGGAAAATCCCGTGACAATTGAAGCCCTTTGCGCCGAACTGCTGAATACCTTTGACGTGTCGCCTGAGCAGTGCCGGGTGGAAGTGCTGGCTTTTGTATCAAAACTGGAGACCAAGGGCCTGATCCGGACAGTGGAACAGGACGGATGAATGGGGCTGCTGCTATGGGTGAAATCATCGCCAGCTCCAACCTATTGGCTGGGAGAGGGACAATCGCATGAGCGCTATCTTCGGTCTCGTCCATCTTGATGGCCGTTCTGTTCCACCGGAGCGCATGGAAACCATGCGTCGCGCCCTCGATGGCTGGGGTCCCGACGGTATGGACAGCCGCATAAAAGGGTGCGCAGGCCTTGGACACGCGCACCTCTGCACCACGCCTGAAGCCCACTATGAACAAATGCCCTGGAAAGCAACGGATTCCGGAATCCTCGTTACCGCCGCCGCCCGTCTGGACAATCGGGACGATCTTTGCAACTTTTTCCACATTCCCCTGCACGAGCGCCCCACCTTCCCCGACGGCCGCCTTGTCGCTTTGAGCTTTGAACGCTTCGGGGAAGACGCCCCTGCGCGTCTGTTCGGAGACTGGTCATTTGCCGCCTGGAATGAAAAGCGCCGCCGCCTTTTCGTCGCCCGGGATCATCTGGGCAATACGGGCCTCTTTTACTGCCACAAGCCCCCTTTTTTCGCTTTTGCTTCAACCCCGAAGGCAATTCTTGCCCTGCCCGAGTTTCCCGCGATTCTGGACGAATGGCAGCTTGCCCGCTATCTCGCCATCTTCCCCAGCGATGAAGACGAATGGTCGCGAACATTCTGGAAGGATATCCACCTGCTTTTGCCCGCCCATTGCCTGACCGTAACGCCCCAGGCGCTGCAACTACGGAAATACTGGCGTATAGACGACATCCCTGCCATCCGCCTCGCCTCCGATGAAGAATATCTGGAAGGATTTCGCGCCCATTTTCGGCGGGCCGTTCAGGTGCGCCTGCGCTGCGATCGCCCTGTAGGGAGCACACTGAGCGCCGGCCTCGATTCTGGTTCTGTCACAGCTCTGGCGGCAGAGGCTCTCCAATCCACCGGGCAGACTCTGACCGCTTTTACATCCGTGCCCCGCTACCCTGCTGCGCATCTTGTCGCTGGCGCGCTGGCCGATGAATGGCCTCTTGCCCACACCATAGCCGAAAAATATAGCAATATCCAGCATGTCCCCATAGGGGCAACGGACATATCCCCTCTCAAGGCGGTTCTTGACAGACTCGACATGTTCGGTCATCCCCTTCACGCGGCGGCCAATTTTTACTGGATGTGGGCTATCAACGAAGAAGCCAGGCGACATGGAATAGGGGTCATCCTGACGGGTCAGTTGGGAAACGGCGGGATCTCCTGGAGCGGCGGGAGCAACAGGATTTTTTATCTTCTGGCGCAGCATCGCTGGGGAGTGGGAATGAACGCCCTGCGGGCATACAGGGAAAACCAGGGCTGCTCCTGGTATCGGACCTTTCGCCGCCATCTGGTAGCGCCCATCCTTGGCCCCCTATGGCGCAGACGGCGGTGGCTCACTCACCCCACAGAAGCGGCCTGGGGTGAATACAGCGCCATTCACCCGGAATTTGCCCGGCGCTTGGGCCTGGCGGATGCCATGCGCAAGCAGAACCATGATCATGATCCGGTATTCGCGAGGCCCCGGTCTCCAGAATGGGAGCGGCGGCGTACTATTGAATTGAATGCCCCCCTGTGTTATATTCATCATCACTCAGGGGCTGCCTTCCAGATGGATGTCCGGGACCCCACCGCTGATATTCGATTGCTGGAGTTCTGCTTTGGCGTCCCTGAAGAACAGCACAGCTGCGCCGGCGGGGAACGGATGCTGGTGCGCCGGTCGCTGGGCGGCATCCTGCCCGAGGAGATGCGCTGGAATGTCATCCGGGGGA
>CAIZMS010000225.1 GCA_903934155.1 uncultured bacterium
GATGCATAGGGGCTATTAGTAAAGGTCAGACTCGCGCCACTGGCAAGAAAGATTACATCCGATGAGCTCCCGCCGTTCGCGCTGGCAACACTATTGCTCCCACCCCAGAGATGGAGCATTCTGCTGGCCGACACTTGAGAGTTAATGATCAGGGGGGTTGTGTTGAGATCATTCAATGTCCCTATGTTACCATCCACCCCAGTAAGACCAAAAACAAGCGATGCCGCATTGACATAAGTGGTGCCGGCAAGAAAAGTGACATCATTGGTCTTCTGTGGTGTGCCAGACGTAGAATAGGCTCCATCAATGTTCAAATCGAGCGCCGATCCCAAGACGTCCTTTTCCACATTCGCCTGTGCGGAGACGGCCAGAAACAGGGCCAGAAAAGCCGGAACCAGGAGCCGGATGGCGCCTGCAAAGCGCCATGCCCGCTGGATATTGATGATCGCCCCTGCCTTCGTCGCGTGCTGAATATTCATAGCGTCCCCATAATGTTCTTTTACCATCTTTAGGAATTATAACTCCAAACCCAAAAGCCCGCAAGGTGCCAAATCGTGCATTCACAGGGACTAATCGTGCACGCTTTTTCATCCGAGAGGGATTCCTGGAGGGCGTCGAGGGAATTTGGGGCATTCCTGCTCAGAAGAGGGGCTTCGCCCTTGCTCAAGGCTGCCTCATTCTCTCAGTGTGGCAAGGAATGCCTGAATATTCCCGGTGGCGACGCCTGACGGCATACCACCAGCACAGGATGTTGAATGCGGAAGATTCCGTACACATCCCGTACTCGGCCCAGAATCCCGGCAAGAAAATCGCCTCAGGAAACGCAGGGGGAAGACTATAGGGTTGTTTCATTTACTCGATCTTGAAGCAATACTCCCCTGACCCGACGGCGAAGGTAATCGCGTCGACATCCTGCTTGCCCGAGGTTATTCCAGCAACGCCATGGACGTAGGAGCCATCTTTCCAAACCGCCTTGCCGCCCTCGGTAATCGTAAAGTGTTTCAACCCCATCGCAGGCACACTCACGCGGCCGGCTATGTTGCCAGGCAGGGTGACGCTCAGAACAAGCGAATTTCCCGTCTTCTTCCAGCCCGATGAGACGATGCCTCTGATCGTTTTGATTGAGGCGCTGGCGCACTCATATTTGAACTCCTATATATCGCTTCATCTATACCGTTTACAATCTTCGAATTTCTCGTTCCTTATTCCTCCGCCGAAGTGACATCATTCGATGTGGACGGGATGGGCTTCACGTCATCGGCCAACAACTTAGCAGCCAACTGGTCGTTGTGTTCTTTGCCGAACTGCGTGAGCCGTGCCCGGTGTTCAAGGAGAATCTTACGGTACTCTGGATCACGCGCAAGGTTCTTAGTCTCACCGGGATCGGTTATGAGATCCACGAGGGACTCGCGCCGGTCGCCGTGGCTGTACACGCAATACTTGTAGCGCTCCGTGCGCACCATCCGTCCTTCTGCGGTGGGCCGGTACGGCCCGATCGACGCGGCTTGATCCATGTTGTCCTCGACGACGATATAGTCGCGCCATTCCGGGCTCGCCTGCCCCAATGCCACCGGCCAGAGGCTCCGCCCGGGTAACTTCGTCGGAACCGAGATACCGGCGCAGTTCAACATCGTTGGGAGGAGGTCAATCCCGGTATTGATCAACTTGTCGGACTCGGCGAGTTTAGTCTGACCTTTGTAGCTGATGATCAGCGGAACGCGGGCGGATTCCTCGTAGAGCACCGTCTTCTGGTTGAACCCGTGCGCTCCGGCGCATTCGCCGTGGTCGCTGGTAAACACAATGACCGTATTGTCTTCTTGACCAGCTTTTCGCAACGCGTCGAGCACTTCAGCAATCTGGGCGTCCACTTTCTCGATGAGCCGGTAATAACCCCACCGGAGTTGCCGCCATTGGTCTGGCGTGAAATTGCCAACGGGAAACTTGTGGCTGGCGTGATAGCCCCGGCGCATGATCGTCATCGTGTCCGGTTCGTCTTGTTGCGGCGCGAGGTTGGCCGGGGCGGGTGGACATTTCTCCGGAGCGGGTGCCGTGCCGACGGGACCGTCAGGCAGTAGTTTCTGGCCGCGTGCCAATTCGCAGACATTGTGCGGGTTCATGAAACTCACCACGCATAAGAACGGGCGATGGTGCGGTTTTCCGAGAAATTTCAGCGTCGAGGTCAGCGTTTCCTTGTCGTGTCCATCGTTGCGGGCCGGCAGTTCGCGGGTTTCAAACTGTTTATTGAGCTTGAAAGACAGGTGGCCCTTCCCGAAATACGCCGTCTCATACCCGGCCCGATGAAAGTACGTTCCCAAGTCCACAAACTCAGCCGCGTCGAACTTGACATGGGCGTTTCTCGTCACGCCGGTTTCGTGAGGGTAACGGCCGGTGAACATCGCGTTGCGCGACGGCATGCATAGCGGGTTCGCCGCGTAGGCGCGTGTGAACAATATTCCGCTTTTCGCGAGGCTGTCCATCGCCGGGGTGTTGATGAACTGTTTCCCCATCCGGCAACTCATCGCATCGGCGAACTGCTGGTCGGTGATGATGAACAAGACGTTAGGCCGGTCGGTGGATTTCGGCGCGTCGATTTGAGGTTCGGCAGCGTGCAGCGTGACCAGCGGTGACAGCAGCAGGGCGGTGAGGAGTTTGAACGTATGTTTCATGGTGTTTCCTTTTTGTTCATGCTCGCATTCTTCATTTATCTTGTTTCATTTATGTGCATCCTGATCTGTTTTGCCTGTTTCGGGTGATAGTTCAGCAAGCACAGCAGAGAGGCGTTGCCTGGCGACTTTACTCTGCTCCGTGTCGGCTTCAGGCGCAACAGGCTTCTCTACAAACGGGGCGTCGCTCATGTCAAATAGTTCGCCTGCTTCATTCATCTTGAACCCCGGTTCGCGCACGAACCAGCGCGTGCCAAGCTGGACATATGCCCAGGCGCGTGGCTTTCCCGGCTCACCGCGCAGCTGCGCAGCAAAACTCTGACCAACAGGGAGCTTTCTTCGTGATCCGAGCCAAACGGACGCTGAGATACGTTCGTATTCATTCCTTGGCGGTGCCGCCCGATCAAGGCGTGCGATCCGATCAAATCATTCAACTCACGACATTCTACAGCCTTCAAGGATATCCGGAACGTTTGAGGCGAATCCGGTTCTTCGACGTCAAAACTGGACGATTCTTTGTCTACCTGACCAACAACTTTTCCTTGCCGGCTCTGACCATTACGAAACTTTACAAAAGTCGGTGGCAGGTCGAATTGTTCTTCAAGTGGATCAAGCAAAACCTGCGCATCAAAAGCTTCTTCGGCACTTCGCCCAATGCCGTCAAGACTCAGATATGGATCGCTGTCTGCATTTACGTGCTGGTTGCGATCCTCAAAAAGCAACTCAATTTGTCCGAAAGTCTCCACAAAATTCTCCAGGTTTTGAGCGTCAACCCATTCGAGAAAGTCACGCTACAAGAACTACTTACGCAAGATGAGTCTCAAGCTAACAACTATAATAATCAGAACCAATTGATGCTGTTTGACTTATAGCCGGACAGTAATGTGACAACATATTGTTTCATTTACTCGATCTTGAAGCTATATTCGCCAGACCCGACCCCGAAGGTAATGGAGTCGACATCCTGCTTGCCCGCGGTTATTCCAGCAACGCCATGGACGTAGGAGCCATCTTTCCAAACCGCCTTGCCTCCCTCGGTAATTATGAAGTGTTTCAAGCCCATCGCAGGCACACTCACGCGGCCGGCTATGTTGCCAGGCAGGGTGACGCTCAGAACAA
>CAIZMS010000226.1 GCA_903934155.1 uncultured bacterium
GGGGGCACAGGCGGCGCGACGGTTGGGGTTCAGCCGGGTGACACTGGCCCGCGAACTGACTCTGGGCGAAGTCGGAACCCTCGTGCGGGAAAGTGGCCTGGATGTGGAAACCTTCATCCATGGCGCCTTGTGTTATTCCTACAGCGGTCTTTGCCTGTATTCCTCCCTGCTCCGGGGCCGCAGTGGCAACCGGGGGCGTTGCACCTATCCCTGCCGCGATTCTTTTGCGGGGCAGGGGATTGGCGCCGACGGGCGTTATCCCTTTTCCATGAAGGATCTGGCGTTGACCGGCGACGTGGTAAAGCTGCGGGATGCCGGGGTGTTTAGTTTCAAGATCGAGGGCCGCAAGAAAAGCGCCCTGTATGTGGCTGCCGTAACCCGGTATTACCGCCAGCTTCTGGATAACCGGCTTTCCCCCGCCGCCCGGCGCGAGTCGGAGGAGGATATCAAAACCATTTTCAGCCGCCCCTGGACCGACCTCTATGTCAAGTCGGCCCGTAACCGGTCGGTGACCGATGCCGAGGTTGTGGGGCATCGGGGTGCGCCGATCGGGATAGTGCAGGATATTCTCAAGTTAGGTGGTGAAGAGTGGGTGCGGTTCAAGACTCAACGACGGATAGAACGGCATGATGGAATTCAGACCGATGTGCCCGGACAAGGCCGGCCGTTTGGATTTCCCGTGGATCGCCTGCGTTTGGCGGGAACTCGGGGGAAGCATCCGGAAGAAGTTTTTGAAGCCCCGGCCCATGCCGTCATTGAGGTTTCCCTGCCACCCGACCACCCGGTGATTGAGCCCGGCGCTCCGTTGTATTGTTCCTCATCACAAGAGGTTAAACAACGATACCGGTTTCCCCGGCCGAAGCCCGGAGTGTATCGGGTACGAACGCCCATCCATGTCGTCGTGGAGGTGGGTTCAAGTCAGGTCGTTGCCCGGGCTTTGATCAAGCGGGGCATCAGCGAAGAGGCGGTCCTTGAGGGAACTTTCGAGTCCTCTCGTGATCCTGCCAAAATCGAGGTGGCGGCCCGTGAGGCCTTTGGAAAACTGGGGGACTCCCGGTTTGAATTGGCGGAATTCACGCTTTTCAATCCGCAGGGGTTGTTTATTCCCGTTTCGCTGCTGAATCGCCTTCGGCGCGAGGTCGTTGCGAAACTGGAGGGATCGTTGGAGGCCGATCATCAGAAGGCGGTTAAGGCCGTAAAGGAGTTGGAGCAGCGAGGCTCGCCATCACAGGTTTCTGGCTTGGAATGCTGGAGCCTGAAGGTGGATCGCCTCAGCTATCTGGCGGAGCTTGAAGAGTCGGATTGGCAGGGGCTTTCGGAAGTCGTGGTGGATATCCAGCGCGATGCATTACCCGATTTGCTGGAGGGATTGTCCTCCCTGGCGGAACGGGTGGGAATTGAAAAAATCCGATTAGCTCTTCCGATTATGGTGCGGGAATGGGAGAAAGCCGACTATCAGGCGAAGCGGACTGCGCTTCAGGCGGCTGGTTGGGCGCGCTGGGAGGTGGCGGTTTTGTCCGATTGGCCGGCCGGTGACCTGACGGCCGACTGGACTCTGTATGTCACGAACCGGTCTGCCGTACGGCAGTTGCTGGATCTTGGAGTGGTGCGATTTACCCTGTCGCCGGAGGATGGACGGGACAACTTGGAATCCCTCCTGAATCACTATTCAGACCGCGCCACCGTGGTGGTTTACCAGGATTCGCCTTTGTTTATCTCCGAAAATTGTGCCCTTGCGGCCATGGCCGGACGGTGCCCCGCCGGAGCCGATTGCCGGGATTCGGAACGGGAATGGGTGTCGGGCAGCGGGGAAACCATTCGCTTGGTTCAACAGGGGTGCAGGACCATTGCCGTTAATGTGAAGCCATTTGTGCTGACTCGCTGGCTGGATGAGCTCAGAGGAATGGGGGGGCGGTATTTCCGTGCCGACTTCATCAATCGCCACTATGAGCCGGCGGAGGTGCGTCGTCTCTGGCGCGCTATCCGGAGGGGCAATTCGGTGCCCGGGTATGACGGCAATTTCAAGCAGGGAATGAGATAGGGATCGGCTTCTTTTGCGGCGTTCTTTTCGATAAACCTCTTGATCGGGTGAGCGGGGATAGGTAGCTTATGCGTCGGTTGTGTCAGCGCTGATATCAGGTTCCCAATAAGCCGGGGACCGGTGACGGTTGGGGGCTATGCGACGGAAGCCGGCAAAATCCCGCCAGGCCCGGAAGGGTGCAACGGTATGCTATGTTTTCGGGCGCCGTAGTTTTCCTGACTCTAGCCGGAAACCGGCTTATTGGGAACCGGTATCAGAAGCGGTTTGAAATTCCGGTGGAGACTGTCTTATGGCCTACGAAGTTCTGGCGAGAAAATGGCGGCCGCAGCAATTTGCGGATGTGGTGGGGCAGAATCACGTCACCCAGACGCTCCAGAATGCCATCACGGCAAACCGGATTGCCCATGCCTACCTTTTTGTGGGGCCACGGGGCACGGGAAAAACCTCGCTGGCGCGACTTTTCGCCAAGGCGCTGAACTGCAAGACGGGCCCCACCATCACGCCCTGCGATGTCTGTGATTCCTGCCGGGAGATTACGTCGGGAACTTCCCTGGATGTACAGGAAATCGACGGGGCCTCGAACAACAGCGTGGAGCAGGTGCGTGAACTCCGTGACAATGTGAAATTCGCGCCCACGCACGGGAAGTATAAGATCTACATCATTGACGAAGTACATATGCTCTCCACGGCCGCGTTCAATGCCCTTTTGAAAACCCTGGAGGAGCCGCCTGCCCATGTGAAGTTTTTCTTCGCCACCACCGAGGCGCACAAGGTGCTGCCGACCATTGTCTCGCGCTGCCAGCGGTTTGATCTGCGCCGGATTCCCGTCGCCCTGATTATCGAGCGCCTTAATTTGATCGCAAACGAGGAGAAGGTGTCGTTGGATAGTGATGCCGCGCTGGCCATTGCACGGGGGGCGGAGGGGGGGCTCCGTGATGCGGAGTCGGCCCTGGATCAGCTCATCGCCTTCCGGGGTGAGACCATTACCGAGACGGATGTATTGGCGGTGTTTGGACTGGTTTCGCGTCAAACGCTGGAGTTGCTGGCCACGGCAATTCTGAAGGGGGATGTCGGTGAAATCGTCCGGACAATCGCGGAGCTCGACGCCGGGGGCAAGGATATGCAACGCCTTGTTCTGGAATTGTTGGATCATTTCAGAACCCTTTTGGTTTACCTTTGCGTGCCCGAAGCGGCGCCCACACTGGATGTCATTGCCCCTCAGGTGGAGAGCCTCAAGCAGCAGGCCCAACTGGCTGATCCGGATCGCCTGATGCGGATTGCCGAGGTGCTTTCACAAGCCGAGGATCGTATGCGCTATTCCCTGTCGCGCCGGACTCTGGTTGAAACCTCACTGATCCGGTGTGCCCGTGCGACGACCGTTTCGGTGGATGACTTGATGAAACGACTTGAGGTGTTGAGCCAGTCGGTGGGCGGGGGTGAGATCGTATCATCACCTGCCATCGCTCGCGTGGATTCGGTTCGGGAAACCCCGCCGCCCGCCTATGCCCCGCGGGCTCAGGCTCCGGCGCCGCGGGCTACGGTGTCCCCGGTTCCGAAACCATCGCCTGTCCTGGCTCCGGCTAAAAGTGAGTTGGATGCCCTAACGGCCCAGTGGCGCGATCAGATTGTTGAGCGGGTGAAGCGGGAGGTGGCACTGGCGGGCGTTGCGCTGCTGGATGCGAAACCTCTTTTGGTGGAGCAGAACCGGGTGGTGATTGGGTTTGATCCGCAGTTCGCTCGCAAGTTGGAACAGATCAAAATCCCGACCTATCATGCGGCAGTCCACAAGATCATGGTTCAATTCTTGAAACGTCCTGTGAATGTGGAGTGCGTGCTCATGACGGGGGAAGAATCTGCGGATGTACCGGCTGACCATACTGTGGACAAGGGCGCAGGTTCGGCGCCACATTCGAAGACGAGGCAGGAATGGCACCAGGAGCCGGTGGTGCGGAAGACCTTGGAGTTTTTTAACGGAAGTATTGTGGATATTCGAGAATAGGAGTTTGTCATGAATGTGATGAAAATGATGCAGCAGGCCAAGTCGATGCAGAAGGATATGGAGCGCATCCAGGCCCAGCTTGCCGAGAAACGGGTTGAGTTTTCGAGCGGAGGCGGCATGGTGACAGCGACCGCTACGGGCGACGGAGGCATCGTGGCGATTCGGATTGACCCCAAGGTGATCAATCCGGCTGACAAGGATTTGCTGGAGGATATGGTGTTGGCGGCGGTGGATGGCGCCATCCGGAAAAGCCGGGAGATGGCCTCTGCCGAAATGGGCAAGGTCACGGCCGGGATGGGGTTGCCCGGTATGTTTGGGTGATATCGGGATTCATGAACGGACTCGAATATTTGGATCGCATTGCGGCGGCACTGGGTAAGCTGCCCGGTATTGGTCGACGTTCAGCGGAACGCATGGCCTTCCGTCTGGCGTGGGAGCCCGATGGCGTCATGCGTGAATTGGGTGGGGCCCTCCGGGAGGCCCAGGAGAATGTCCGGCTATGTTCCCTGTGCGGGAGCATTACCACGGTGGCAGAGTTGCCTTGTAAGCTTTGCACGAACCCGTCGCGTGACGCCTCGGTGGTGTGCGTCGTCCAGGATCCCAGCGACATTGTGGCCCTTGAACGAACCGGCTCCTATAAAGGTCGCTATCATGCCCTCATGGGAATCATCTCTCCGATGCATGGGGAAGGGCCCGGCGACCTTCGGCTTCAGGCCCTGATCCAGCGTGTGGAAAAGGAAGGCTTCCAGGAAGTGATTATGGCTCTTGGAACCGATGTTGAAAGCGAGGCCACAGCGAATTACATTGCTGAGTTATTGAAAGGCCATCCAGTTCGTCTTACGCGTCTGGCGTCGGGAATCCCCGTCGGTAGCGGGGTGATGTATTCCGATGCCATTACCCTTTCACGCGCGATCAAGGGTCGTCAAACCCTGTAAAGGAACCCTCTATGAAAGTTGAACTCATTGCCCTTACGCCGGATCCTGAACGGATTATTGAAATTGCCGCCCGAACCTGCTACCAGAGCGGGGATAAGATGGTTCCCGAAAAGCTTGGGGAACTGCTTCCTAAACTTATTGCCATGGGGCACGAATCGCCTTTTGAGCACGCCACGGCCACATTTCGGGTCAGCGGGGTATCCCGCGCCATGACCCACCAGTTCGTCCGTCATCGTCTTCTTGCTGTTTCCCAGAAAAGTCAGCGATATGTTTCCGAAGGGAATTTTGAGTGGGTGACTCCCCCCTCGGTACCCGACGGCGATAAGGCCGAATTTGACCGTGACATGGAGGTTATGCGCTCCATGTACAAGAAGTGGAAGGATAAGGGGCTGAAAAATGAGGATGCGCGGTTTGTACTGCCAAACGCCTGTACTACTGAAATGGTTGTCTCTGCCAACTTCCGTGAATGGCGCCATGTTTTCGATGTGCGCTGTCACCGTCGTGCCCAGTGGGAGATTCGCGATGCATGCCTAGCCATGCTCGTGGTCCTCAATCAGCATGCCCCTCATGTTTTCGCTGACCAGGCAAAAGAATTTCTCGCGGCTCCAAAGTGAGGCTTGCGTCGTTGCGCGCGTAATGCTACCTATATGGTATCAATATCTGGAGGTGGCATGATAACGCGAGAAACTGATTATTCCATGCGGTTGGTGCTGGCTTTGGCCGCTCGTCATAATAAGGGAATTGATTCAGTATCGTCTGCTGCTGTGGCGGAAGAAATGGATATACCCTACCGTTTTCTGAGAAAGCTGGCCAAACGACTTGTCTCGGGTGGTTTGATTGAAAGTCGTCGGGGAAAGGGCGGAGGAGTGGCGTTGGCGCGAAAGCCCAAGGATATCAGCCTGTTTGATGTTCTTAAGGCCACCGGACCGCGGGGGGCAGAATTGAGCCTTTGTGTGTCCGAACCGAATGCCTGCACACGCTCAACCCTCTGCCGCTTACATCGCGAATTCAAAGGGATTCAGTGCGAGGTTGATAAGCGATTGAAAGCGGTCACTCTGGCCGATCTGTTAAGTTAATGAAATTATGCTTGAAATGATACGGAATTGGTATCATTATGTTTGGAATGAGTCCGGTATGGTGCTGGACGGGTTCTTGAAAAAACAGGAGGAATGAATATGTCAGTATTAGTAACCAAGGAAGCTCCGGATTTTACCGCTCAGGCTGTGATGCCGGACAATTCGATGGCGGAAGTAACCTTGTCGTCTTTTCGTGGCAAGTATGTCGTGTTGTTTTTCTACCCGCTGGATTTCACCTTTGTGTGCCCGTCTGAAATCCTGGCCTTTAATAAGGCGGTGAAAACCTTTGCAAAAAAGAATGCCGTTCTTTTGGGGGTATCGGTGGATTCGCAGTTCTCTCACTTCGCGTGGCGGCAGACTCCCGTGAACAAGGGAGGAATTGGGGAAATCGGGTTCCCGCTCGTGGCGGATCTCGACAAGAAAATAGCCCGCGCCTACGATGTTCTCCTGAATGACGCGGTCGCGTTGAGAGGCTTGTTTTTAATCGACACCCATGGAGTGGTCAGGCATCAGGTTGTCAATGACTTGCCAATCGGCCGAAATGTTGACGAAGCAATCCGTACCCTTGATGCCCTCCAATTTACGGAAGAACATGGTGAAGTGTGCCCGGCAAACTGGAGAGAAGGCGATGAAGCCATGAAGCCCACCGCTGAAGGCGTGGCGTCCTATTTGGCTAAACACGCCAAATAAAGGGGAGAAAAGCGATTGAAATGGTGCCCTTCTTGTACTAATGTGATCGGCGTAACGGAGAAATGTTACGATTGATTTTGTGAATGGTGTTGTCTTCGGGACAGGGTGACCCGCTGGAAAGCGGAATTCCCAACCGGCGGTTAAAGCCCGCGAGTCTCGCGAAAGCGGGACAGACACGGTGAAATGCCGTGGCCGACAGTGATGATAGCGTGTGATGCGCTCCTCAGTCTGGATGGGAGAAGACAGAATGGCATGGGTGTGTCCTTCTTTTATCCCGAAGACTTTTTTGTCTTCGGGATTTTTTTATGAAAAAAAAGAGCGATATATTCGACCCCATTGAAGATGTCCTTGCCGATATCCGCCGGGGCAAGATGGTGGTTATCACAGATGACGAAAATCGCGAGAATGAAGGCGATCTGGTCATGGCGGCCGACAGGATCACGGACCGGACCGTCAACTTCATGGCCAGATTTGGTCGGGGTCTGATTTGTGTGGCGATGACCCGGGATCGCCTTGAGAAATTGAATATCCGAAGTATGGTCAACCGTGGGGGGGGCGACCATTTCGGGACCGCTTTTATGGAGTCCGTTGATGCCCGTGACGGGGTGTCCACGGGGATTAGTGCCCATGACCGTGCTCTGACCATTAAACGGCTCGTTACTCCCGGCACTGAGCGGCGGGATCTCATAAGTCCCGGGCATGTATTTCCCTTGGAGGCCAAAGAGGGTGGCGTATTGCGTCGTGCGGGGCATACGGAGGCCTCGGTGGATTTGGCTCGGTTGGCGGGACTCAGCCCGGCAGGCGTGATTTGCGAGATCATGAATGATAACGGAACTATGGCGCGTTTGCCTGAGTTGCGTAAATTCGCTTCAAAGAACGGCTTGAAAATTGCTTCTATTGCAAACCTGATCGAATATCGACGCAAAGAGGAACGGTTGGTGGAACTGGTCCGGACAGTGGACATGCCGACCCGTTTCGGGCTGTTTAAATTGAAATTGTATCGATCTCTCGCGGAAAACGAAAATCATCTTGCTCTCGTCATGGGAGATCCCCGCAAAGTCAAATCAGCGCTGGTGCGGGTTCATAGTGAATGTTTGACGGGGGATGTGTTCGGATCGCTCCGGTGTGATTGCGGGGATCAGTTGGCCAAGGCCATGCAGATGGTGACGAAGGAGAAGGTTGGCGTTATTCTCTACATGCGGCAGGAGGGCCGCGGTATCGGGTTGGCGAACAAGCTTCATGCGTATGCCCTTCAGGAGAAGGGGTTTGACACGGTTGAAGCCAATGTGAAACTCGGGTTCAAAGCCGACCTGAGGGATTACGGGGTGGGGGCGCAAATTCTCGCGGATCTGGGGCTAAGCCGGATTCGATTGATTACCAACAATCCCCGCAAGGTTGTGGGGCTCCAAGCCTATGGGTTGAGCATTACGGAGCGGGTTCCCCTGATTCTGCCCGCTACGGTTCACAGTCAGCGGTATCTGGCGACGAAGAAGAAAAAACTGGGCCACTGGCTGTAAATGAATTTTTGAATGATGAAGTATGAGTGAAGAATGAGGAAAAGGAGATAATCATGAACGCAAATGTGAAAGAAGTTTCTGGAAACCTGATTGGTAAAGGGCTCAAGGTTGCCATTGTCGTAAGCCGGTTCAACGACTTTTTCACCAAGGAGCTGGTGGGGGGCGCCATTGACTGCCTCATCCGGCACGGTATTGGCGAGAAAGATGTGACGGTGGTTTGGGTTCCCGGCGCCAATGAGCTTCCCTTTGCTGTCAAAAAGCTTGCGATCAAGGGTGGGCAGGATGCCATTATCGCTCTTGGCGTGGTCATTCAGGGAGCAACCCCGCATGCGGACTTGATCAACTCCCAGGTAGCTCGTTCCCTCTCCGCCATTTCCCTGGAAACCCAGATTCCCGTGATCAATGCGGTGGTGTGCGCGGATAATCTGGAACAGGCGATCGAGCGGTGCGGCACCAAGGCTGGCAATAAGGGATGGAATGGCGCGCAGTCGGCCATCGAGATGGCCAATTTGTGCCGCCAGATGGGAGCGTAACAATGGGATCACGACGTGATGCCCGCGAATCAGCGGTTCAAATTTTGTTTCAGTTGGACTTCAATCCCGGGGAGCTTAACCCGGTTTTAGAGTCATTCTGGGCGGAGCGGAAGGTTTCTGCAAAAACGCGTAAGTTTGTAGAGGAGCTTGTTCGCGGTGTTCTTGAAAACCGTTCCCTGGTGGATGGGGTCGTTGAGAAATGCGCCCAGAACTGGAGCCTGCTCCGGATGGCGGGTGTGGATCGAAATGTTATCCGCCTCGCGGTATATGAGATGTTGTGCCGGACGGATATTCCCCACGCGGTGTCGATTGACGAGGCGATATCCATTGCCAAGAACATGGGGGATGTTGGATCTGGACGATTCGTGAACGGGGTTCTGGATCGAGTCCGGCGTGACTTGGAGGCTGGGACTCCGACTGAGGCTTCCTCCAAGACATCATGAAGTCCTGGCTCAAGGCATTGGCAAGGACCCGCGACAAGATCGTGGGGGGGCTGGCGAGTCTGATTCCCGGCCTTTCGAAGGCCGATCCTGTCGCCTTGGAGGCGTGGGAGCGAGCGCTTATTCAATCTGATATCGCGCCCCGGTTGGTGGGTGAGTGGATTGAAAAGCTGCGGCGCAAGGGCGGTGGTTCCGATATGACCCAGGCGATCCAGGCCATGCTTGAATCCACGTTTCCTCCGCAGGCTTCGTTTGACTGGAAGGGCACACAGAAGCCAAAGGTGATTCTCATTGTCGGAGTTAATGGCTCTGGGAAAACCACGACGGCCGCCAAACTGGGTTATCGAGTCAAGCAGCAGGGGCATTCCCCACTTCTGGCCGCTGCCGATACTTTCCGGGCGGCGGGGGCTCACCAATTGAAACTTTGGGCAGATCGCCTGAAACTGGATGTCGTGGTGGGGGCTCATGGGGCCGACTCGGCCTCTGTTGCCTATGATTCCGTGAAAGCGGCCCTAGCACGAAAGGCGGATATCGTGCTGATCGATACCGCCGGGCGCATGCATACCAAGCAGCCGCTGATGGATGAACTTCAGAAGGTGCGACGATCCATCGACAAGGCGCTTTCTGGTGCTCCTCATGAAATTTGGATTGTGCTGGACGCCACTCTGGGTAACAACGCGGTCATTCAGGCGAGAATGTTTAAGGAATGTGTCGCTTTGACCGGTGTTGTGGTCGCGAAGCTGGATGGCTCGTCCAAGGGTGGCTTCATTTTCACCATTCGCAAGGAGCTTGACCTGCCGGTTCATTTTGTCGGGCTCGGTGAGAGCGAGGAGGATCTGGCCCCGTTTGACGCAAAGGAATTTGTGAAGGGGTTTCTGGGATTGTAAAATGGGGATGAAGACGGATGACACAAAGTGGATGACGGAGGCACTCCGGTTGGCCCGCTTGGGAGAGGGCTTGACGCGACCTAATCCACCGGTGGGTGCGGTGATCGTCAAAAATGGACGGGTCGTGGGTCGTGGATTTCACCGCAAGGCCGGTGGGCCGCATGCCGAGGTTTATGCGCTTCGTCAGGCCGGGGCTCGCGCTAAGGGGGCCACTCTTTACGTAACATTGGAACCCTGTTGCACCTTTGGACGAACTCCGCCTTGCGTGGAGGGCATCATCCAGGCCGGGATTAAGAAAGTAGTAGCGGCCGTATCCGACCCGAATCCCCGTCATGCGGGAAAGGGGTTTAAGCAACTCCGCCGATCCGGGATCGAAGTTGTCACCGGTATTGTTGCGGGGAAGGCCGATGAGTTGCTGGCTCCGTTTGCTTCGGCAATGATTCGGAAGCGGCCCTATGTCACCCTTAAATTGGCCGAGTCGTTGGATGGTCGGATTGCCGATGCGGTCGGCCGTTCCAAGTGGATTTCCGGGCCGGAGGCACGGGAGGTCGTGCAGGGGCTCCGACGTCAAGTTGATGCGGTGATGGTCGGTGCCGGGACGGTTTTGAAGGATGATCCATCGCTATTGCCGCGCCCTTCAAAGGGGCGCGTGCCCTTCCGGGTTATTGTTGATGCCGCCGGGAAAGTGCCTGCCAATCGCCGTGTTTTTTTGGATGAGTTTGCTTCTCAAACCATACTGGTGACTACGAAACGGTGTCCGGCGAGACGACTAGCGGAATATGCCGCCAGAGGAGCGAAGGTCATGATGTTGCCCGCCGTTGGCCGTGGTGTTTCCCTGTCGGCCTTGCTGCAGTCCCTGCATGTCCGAGGCGTCCTTCATGTCCTTTGCGAAGGCGGAAGCGAGTTAGCGGGGGCACTGGCTCGGGCCAATCTCGTCGATGAATGGGTGTTTTTTGTGGCTCCTGTGATCATCGGCGGTGATGGGATTGAGGCTGTGGGTGGGAGGGGATGGAAATTGGCGGGCGCACCACGACTTAACATAGTGGAAACACGCAGGGTGGGTGGCGATGTCATGATAAGGGCCAAATAACTATGTTTACCGGAATAATTCAACAAGTTGGGATGCTTTCGGGGAAGAAAGCCCGTGGTGATGGAATGAGTCTGGTGATCCGCCATGAGCCGTGGGATACCGCGTTGGGCGTGGGAGAAAGTGTGGCGGTCCAAGGGGCCTGCCTGACGGTGACTTCCTTTCATGCGGGGGAGTTCTCTTGCGATGTCCTGGCGGAAACCTTGAAGAAAACCACGCTTGGCGATATTTCCAAGGGCGCGAAACTCAATCTGGAGCGGGCGTTGCGCGCCGATGAACGATTGGGTGGACACATCGTGACCGGGCACATCGATGGTCTGGGAAAGGTTCTCTCGATTGAACAGAAAGGCGCCGATTGGATTCTGGAAGTCGTCTGTGGTGATGAGCTGCTTACCGGGATCGTCTCGATAGGCTCAATTACCATCGATGGAGTCAGCCTGACTGTGGCCGAACTTCGCGACAAATCATTCGTCGTCCATTTAATTCCTCAAACCTGGAGCCACACTTCGCTGCAGGCGCTGAGAACGGGTTGTCGGGTCAATCTGGAGACCGACCTGATCGGGAAATATGTCCAGCGTACTCTGGTCCGGATGCAGGGTGGCAAGGGCGTGACGATGGAGAAACTTCAAGCCGCAGGGTTTATGGGTGGGTAAAGAGAGGGTTCAGGAAAACTGTCACTTAACATTCTGTTCGCCTGAACCCCGAACCCTGTCACGAATGGCGCTAAGTTAAGACCCTTTTAAAGCAATGACCGGGCCGAAAAGCTTATGGAGTGCGGCGGCTCGACGCCGCTTTTCCCCGGTGCGGCTTGA
>CAIZMS010000227.1 GCA_903934155.1 uncultured bacterium
AGCAGGGTGGATTTTCCGCACCCCGAAGGCCCGACCAGGGCGACAAACTCACCCTCCTTGATTTCCAGGGAGAAATCGTCCACCGCCTTGACGGCGCCGGAATAGATTTTATCCACATTTGAAAGCGTTACCTGAGCCATCGCATCAGCCTTGTATTGGGACTGCGTCGACTAGTACCCCAAATTTCCAACCAACTCAACCAGTTCCTCCACACAGCCTTGACACCTGCTCCATTGTGGACTATTTTTCAACACAATAGATGTGAGGAGCCTCATGCTTGTTACCCGAAAAATTGATTACGGACTGCGCCTGATGCTGACCCTGGGATGCAGGCCTGAGCAAAGGCTCACCAGCGTGAAGCTGGCGAAACTCATCGAAGTCCCACGCCAATTTGCCCTTAAAATTGCCCAAATTCTGACCAAGGCAGGCCTGATCAAGGCTCAACGGGGAGTGGGCGGAGGACTCGAGCTTGCCCGTCCTTCCTCCACCATCACCCTTTTCGACATCATGCAGGCCGCCGACACGCCGCGCGCCTTAAATGGGTGCCTCCTGAATCCCGCGATTTGTACCCGCGCCCCCCATTGCGCGGCTCACCAGGAGCTCGGACGAATTCAGGATATCCTGAACCGGGAACTCAAAACCGTCACACTGGCGGACTTGATCAGCCAACAAAAGATCATTGACCAGGAAGCAAAACAACGCCGCCTTCTTGCGGCAGAACAGGACTCACCATGAATAGCGATACCATCAAAAACGGTTTCGAACGGGCCCCCCATCGCAGCCTGCTTCGCGCCACCGGCCTCGTCAAAACCGGCGACTTCAAGAAACCTTTTATAGGCGTGTGCAACTCTTTCGACGAAATCATTCCCGGCCATGTGCACCTGAACAAGGTCGCCGACCTGATCAAGAAGAGTATCCGCAAGGCGGGTGGCATTCCCTTCGAGTTCAACACCATCGGCGTGTGCGACGGTATCGCCATGGGGCATTCCGGAATGAAGTATTCCCTCCCCAGCCGCGAAATCATTGCCGACAGCGTGGAGGCCATGGTCAAGGCCCATTGCTTTGACGCCCTCATCTGTATCCCCAACTGCGACAAAATCGTCCCGGGCATGCTCATGGGAGCCCTGCGCGCCAATGTCCCCACCCTGATGGTCAGCGGCGGCCCCATGGCGGCTGGCCACCTGCCCGACGGACGCACCGTTGACCTGATCAGCGTCTTTGAGGGCGTCGCCGCCCATAAAAACGGAACCATTGATGACCAGGGACTCCAATCCCTCGAAGAGCACGCCTGCCCCGGTTGCGGCTCCTGCTCGGGCATGTTCACCGCCAACTCCATGAACTGCCTGTGCGAGGCCATCGGAATCGCCCTGCCCGGGAACGGCAGCATCCTCGCCAACGATCCCCGCCGGAAACGGTTGTTCCGGATGGCCGCCCGCCGTATCGTTGAAATGGCGCTCGCCGGCGGCCCGCGCCCGCGTGAGATTGTGACCGAGCATTCGCTCGACAACGCCTTTGCCACGGATATGGCTATGGGCGGCAGCTCCAACACCGTCCTCCATGCCCTCGCCATTGCCCATGAGGCAGGGGTCAAGTATGACCTGGACCGGATCAACCAGATCTCCCAGAAATGCCCGAATATCTGCAAAGTCTCGCCCTCCTCCCCCTACCATATGGAAGATGTGGACCGGGCAGGTGGCATCAGCGCCATCATCAAGAGCATCGGCTCAGTCCGCGGTCTCATTCATCGCGATGCCCCGACCGTCACCGGGAAAACCCTCTGGCAGAATGTCTCCCGTTCAGAAGTCCGGGATGACAAGATCATCCGCTCCATCGAAAACGCCTATTCGGCGGATGGCGGCCTGACCATTCTCCGGGGCAATCTGGCGGAAGGCGGCGCCGTGGTGAAAAAAGCAGGAGTTGCGCCCGCCATGTTGAAGTTCAGCGGTCCAGCCGTAATCTTCGAATCCCAGGAGGAAGCCTGTGACGGCATTCTCAAGGGCAAGGTGAAGGCCGGTGACTGCGTCATCATCCGCTACGAGGGGCCGCGGGGCGGACCCGGCATGCAGGAAATGCTGGCCCCCACCTCCTACATCATGGGAGCGGGTCTGGGCGAAAGCGTGGCCTTGGTCACCGATGGACGCTTCTCCGGCGGAACCCGCGGCGCCTGTATCGGCCATGTCTCTCCCGAAGCCGCCGCAGGCGGCACCATCGGCCTGCTCAAGGCCGGCGACCTCATCACCATTGATATCCCCGGCCATAAGCTTGAGGCCCATGTGTCCTCGGAGGAATTCAATCGTCGCCGCGCCGAAGCCGCACCGTTCACTCCGAAAATCACCACCGGCTATCTCAAGCGCTATGCCAAGCTCGTCACCAGCGCCGGAACAGGCGCGGTTATGGAGTAAAAAGAGGGTTCAGGGGTCAGGGGTCAGGGAAGCAGGAATGCAGCCACCCCCCACATCTGATTCCCGAACCCTGAACCCCGCCCCCTGAACTCTGCCCCCTGATTCCTCCCTTGAGCCCTACTGTGTCATTCAAAACCGTCGGGTGCCGTCTCAACCAGGCAGAAACGGCGACCATGGCCACCCGCTTCGAGGCGGCCGGTTATGCGACCGTCCCATTCGGAACCCCCTGTGATGTCGCCGTCATCCACGGATGCGCCATCACCGGGAAGGCCGAGCACAGCAGCCTGTACGCCGCGCGGCAGGCCAAGCGGACACGAGCAGACACGCTCGTCATCCTCGCCGGGTGCCCGGCGGAAACACTCGGCGAAACCCTCCGGGGCGACACCACGGTTGACCTCACTATCGGACAGGTTGGCAAGTTTGCCATTCCGGAATTGCTTCATCATCTCCATCCGCACCGATTTCCCGCCCCCGCCACCTCCATCGATGCCGACTCCCCCCCCCGGTTTGATACCCAGCGGGCCCTGATCAAGGTTCAGGATGGCTGCGACTTCCATTGCGCCTATTGCATTGTTCCCACAGCCCGGGGTCTTCCCCAAAGCCGGCCCCTGCCCGAGGTCCTCCATGAAGTCAAGAGGGTCACCTCCGCCGGATTTCGGGAAGTCATCCTCACCGGCGCCAACCTCGGTCGTTATGAGGATGGCCCCCTCCGCCTCGCCGATCTGGTTCGCGGCGTTGAATCCCTTCCCGCCGTGGAGCGCATCCGCCTGAGTTCCCTCGAGATCACCACGGCAGAAGAGGCCGTCATTGAACTGATGTCGCACTCCACCAAGCTATGCCAGTTCCTCCACATCCCGCTACAAAGCGGCGATGACGGCATCCTCGCGGCTATGGGGCGCCGCTACAACACCGACACCTTCCGCCGTATCGTGGCGATGGCCGTCGAAAAGATGCCCTTTCTGGGACTGGGCACCGACATTATCGTGGGTTTTCCGGGCGAAGATGACCGGGCGTTTAAAAACACCGTGCAACTGGTTCGGGACTTGCCGTTCAGCAATCTTCATGTCTTTCCCTACAGCCGCCGAGCCGGAACGCGCGCCGACACCCTGCCCGGACAGGTTCAGGAGTCCTTGAAAAAGGAACGATTACATGCCCTCGTGGAAATCGGCGAAACCAAGCGCCGCCTTTTCGCCGAACGATTCGTCGGGCGCCCGGTTTCAGTTCTCATTGAGCGCATCGATGCCGACGGCACCGGCCATGGCTGGACCGGTGAATACCTTGAGGCCACAGTCACTGGCGCCTCTCTATCCCGCCGCCAGATTGTGACAATGAAGGTTGAGGGGATTGATTCAAGAAAGGGGTCAGGAGTCGGGGTTCGAGGAAGAGAATTCCCTGAACCCTGAACCCACAGTCCCTTTCCTACCGCCCCTTCCGGTGCGGGGTCTGCACGCGGCCGGGGCGGGGCTTGGCCGCCTTGCGGACTGAGAATCCGAAATGGTCGATCTGGTGGCCGAGGCTGTAGTAGTGCCCGTGTGCGTAGACCATCAGCCCGGCATGCTCCAGCGCCAGCCGGTTTGAATGCATCATCAGTGCCTTTGAGGCCTGGACGGCGACAATTTCCGCCACAAACATCACATGCGAGCCGAGAGGCACCGTCTTGCGCACCTTGCACTCTATGTTGAGCGGACACTCTTGCACAATGGGCGGGCGAACAACAAGCGACTTCCCCGGAGTCAGTCCTGTCTTTGAGAATTTGTCCTCATCCCGACCCGACACCACGCCGCACCAATCCGTCACCCGGGCCTGATGGACGGAGGGGACATTGACAACAAACTCCCCGGAGGCGTGGATGAGTTCGTAGGAATGACGCTCCATCCGCACGGAGATGCTCAGCATGGGCGGCTCGCTGCAGACGGTTCCGGCCCAGGCAATGGTGATCAGGTTGGCCTTTTCGCCGGGGCGCGCCCCCCCGCAACTCACCAGCACTACCGGCACCGGTGACAAAATCGGAAACGGCTTCAGGGACACCTTGGCATAAGGTTCAGTCCGGATCTTTGGTTTCTGTTCTGGCATGGCGGGATCCTATCTTGCAAATTGATAGTGCTTCAACCAGTAAGCCAAATCGGCGGCCCAGGGATGGGCATTCGCAAAAGGAGGCGTGTCGGCCAGTCCGATTCCATGCCTGCCCTTCTGGTAGATGTGGAGGTCAAAGGGAACGCCGTGCGCCCGCAATGCGGCCGCAAACTCGAGACTATTCTCGACCTTCACGCCGCCATCCTCCCAGGTATGCCAGATAAAACAGGGCGGGGTTTGTGCGGTGACATTCTTCTCGCCGGACAACGAGTCGATCAAATCGGCGGCGGGCTTGTCCCCAAGTAAATTGGCGCGCGATCCCGAATGCGTGTTTTTTCCCATGGTGATCACCGCATAGCACAGAACACCCAGATCGGGCCGGGAACTGACCCGATCCACGGGATCCGGAGCGTCAGCCTTCCCGGCATCAAAATGGGTCAGCAAGGTCGACGCCAAGTGGCCTCCGGCAGAGGATCCCATGATGCCAATGCGATTCGTGGAAACACCCCACTCTGCGGCCTGGGAGCGCACCAAGCGCACCGCCCGAGCCGCATCACCGAGCATTACGGGATGGCGGTACCCGGCGGAACCCAGGCGATACTTGAGAACAAAACACGTCACTCCATGCTGATTCAGGAATAAGGCATAATCCCGGCCTTCATGAGCGGCCAAACCGCCATAGCCACCACCGGGACAGATCACCATCGCCGCACCCGTGGCATTCGTTTCCGGCCGGTAGACGGTGATGGAAGGCTTATCGTGCTCTTTATCCCCAAGCGCCCCCGGTGCTCCGCTGGGCCACAATAGTATCGCCTGATTTGCCATAACCCCTCCCGCCAACATCACCCCACACAAAACTGAGAACATTTTTTTCACAGAACATCTCCATTGATTCGGGAGACTCTACTCCTCACGGCCTGAATTTGCAAAAAAAACGGGACGCCCGTTAAGACGTCCCGTTCCTCAGGTCATGACGAAGTGCGATTAGACCATACCCTGGTCTATCATCGCGTCAGCCACCTTGACGAAGCCGGCGATGTTGGCACCCAAGACATAGTTCCCCGCATCCCCGTATTCCTCTGACGCCGCGTAGGCGTTGGCATGAATGGACTTCATGATGCCATTCAGCTTCTGGTCCACTTCCTCGCGGGACCAGGCCAACCGCATCGAGTTCTGAGACATTTCCAGACC
>CAIZMS010000228.1 GCA_903934155.1 uncultured bacterium
GTCCTGAAACGCACCCTCCTGATTATTGGGCACCCGGTATTTGAGCACGATCCCGGTGATGCCGACCGAATTGAGCCAGGCGGCGATCTCCGTGCCTTCCTTGTCGATCCCTAAGATCCCGTAGGCGCCTCCGGGGCAGATGATGACCGCGGGGGTGGGATGGTTCGTGGCGGGCGCCTTGAAAACCGAGATCGCCGGCTCATGGATATCGGTAATGCGAAGCACGTTATCGCCCCTCGACGGAAGCGCTTTTTCCACGGCTCCCTCTTTCGGACCGTGTCCCGGCATTTTCCCGGCGGGCCATAAGGGCATCGTAAAGGTAGCGGCTTTCAAGGGATCAGCCCTCTCGGCCAGAGCTGGCATCATGAAGGAAACTGACAGGAACGAACTGACGATGGCAATAAGATGGTTTGGCTTCATATTTGTATCTTACATGATTCCGTTTCAGGCTCCCGTTCAATTCCTCATTCTCCAAGCTCCCCGACTTCGTCGGGGAAGCTCGGCCTACAATGCGGTTCTACCTTTCTTCCCTCATCCACAAGCTCCCGCTTCGCGGGAAGCTCGGCCTACAATGTGGAAGCACCTCCCACATCGTTTCCACCTTGTAGGGCGGGCTTCCCCGTAGGGGAGCCTGCGTCTTCCCTCATCACCCAAGCTCCCCGACCTCTTCGAGTCGGGGAAGCTCGGCCTACAATGCGGTTCCACCTTTCTTCCCTCATCCCCCAAACTCCCGCTTCGCGGGAAGCTCGGCCTACAATGCGCTTCCTCCTTGTAGGGCGGGCTTCCCCGACAAAGTCGGGGAGCCTGCGTCCCCAGCATGCGCCACGAGGGCTTGTATGGCTCTCAGTTCAAAACGATGGAGACGCGGCTGCCTCAGCTTATCAATCTTCGCCTCGGCTCCGGCAATCTGCTGATCCAACTCCGCCAATTTCGCCACACACTGAGTGCCCGTCTCGAGCGATGGAGCCTTCCCTGGAGCGGAACTAAGCTGGACATTCCGCCAGCGATTGAAGAAGAGATCGTTCTTTCGGCCCACTTCTTTCAGCAATTCCTGGCCTTGCCGTGTGATGGACCCAGCGTGGGTTGCCAGATTCCATCCCTTCCCCAATTCGTCCGCTGTCGTTTTCGCCGCAGGTTCGCCGTCGATGCTCAGTTGATAATCGCCCGGCGCCAGTCCGGTGATCTGAAGGTCATACCGATTCAAATCCTCAAGAACCGGTGCCAGCTCCAGAGCCGACCCGGCATTCGGATGGATGGGCATCGGCAAGGCCTCATCCAGACGGTCAAACCCAATCACGCCATCTCCGAACTTGAGATTTTCAATCTTGCAGGCCTCGGCTTTGACAAGCGTCCCGGCCTTGCCGTCAATCTCCACCCGGGAAACCAACGGCGTTGCGCCCAGCCCCTTGAGAATCGCCCAGGCCATGAGGGTATGTCCGACCGCCCCGGGATGGACCCCATCCCGTCCCCTGCCAATGAACTTATCCGGCTTCGCGTCCCGCTCGCGCAACAGAATCTTCATATAGGGATCAAACTGATCCACATACGGCATGCCGGTTTTAGCGGCCACCTCCTTGAGCCCGTCCGAGAATTTTCGCAACGCCTGATTCCTCTCAGCCTGATCGGGATCCGACCGCTTCTCCTCAACAGGCTGAGGTGTCAACAACGCGGCGCGCGCGCCGTTCTCCTGGAGCACCGTCACCATTCGGTTCATGCAACGAAGATACGTGGAATAGATATGATTCGTCGGCTTGACGCTGACATCGTTCATCCCGAAATCAATCGTCACCACCGTCGGCTTGAGTGAGAGCACATCCCGGCCCAGTCCGCGCTTCATCGTCTCCTCGATCATCGCTGACTGCGTCACCTCATCGGCGTCCATCAGCTTGCCCCCGTCGGTATGGCAGCGTGACCGAAAAAAAGCGGTGTCGCCCGCCCAGCCGGTATTGCGGAAGGTGAGCTTCCATTGGGGATGGCGCGTCATGGCATAGGCCTCAATGAATGTCGTGTAGAGTCGCTGCTCGGTAATGCTGTCGCCGAGGAAAACCACCCGGTCGCCATCGCGAAGGAAAAAATCCGGCGGGTTGGCAGGCGCCGCGCCAAGGCTCGACACCATAATCCCCATCAACAACACCAGGACCCAACTCATGCGATTTCTCATGTGCACCCTTTCTCCCTTAGCACGACTTTCGATCAGAAAATTACCATTCCTCCCCAAGCTCGCCCATCCTCATTTTGAACGATGACCATTATCATTTTCCACTTTCAGCCAGCAAGGCGGTGTAGCGTCTGGTGATTTCTTCCTTGTCCTTGCCAATAATAACGAACAGGTCAACCTCCTCGTCTTGGGGATAGGCAAGTTTTACTCTTTTGCCCCCAAGTTCCATCCAGACCGGCCTTGCAACATTCATAAGCATCCCATAGTTTCGGTTGGAAAAAAACGCGGGGTGACTGGCGGGATCGTTCGCCGTAGTGTCGCGCTTGAGTGATTGCCCGGTCAGCTCTATTCCACCCGGCAATGCATAAAACTGTTCCGCTGGATTATAGGAATAGGTCAGCGTCGCCACATTCTTATCCAGCATGAGGCCATCACTTTCCTTGAGAATTCCCTTTTCCCATAACCACTGGATCGTCATGGTTTGCTTAAGAAATTTCAGAGGTATCCCATCCATGGCCCAGGTCCTCACCTTGAGTTCCGTGTCAGTTTCCTCAACAATCAGATCCGAGGGTTCTCCCGGGTGCTTGACGAGTGCCGCCCGGTCATCCGCCGGGAAGCCGCCACCCGTCCGCGACACCTGCATCCTGAGCACATAATGATCATACGCCGTCAGCTTCCAGCACCAGCCGGTCGTGGTGTGGATCAGGAGGCTTTTCCCCTGCATTTCATGGCTGGCATACAGACCCCGGCGATCGGAATTCGGCACAACCACGGGCGCTTTACCACGAACTGGCAAGTGGGTCAGTTGTTCCCGTTCCTCAATGGTGTAAGGCTTGTCGGGGTTGATTCTGAAGGGTTCCGGCTTGAGTTCACCGCGCAGGGCTTTAAAAATGCTATCTGACACTTTCCTGGCCAGGAATTGATAGCCCTCTTGATTAAAATGAACATCACCCTTTCTGGTCTGGTATTGATCCAGATGCGGCAGCACGGTGGCATTAAGGTCATCAATCATCACGCCATTTTCCCTCATCACAATTTCTGCAACCTTGTTGTACAGGAAATCATCCCCCTGATGCCTGCCGCTGTCAGCGGAAAAGGGAGTGGTCGTGGCCCAGATCAATTTGTCGGTTCGGCCCTTCAAGATGCGCACCAATTCGCGGAGATTTCTCTCATACTGCGCAGGATCCGTGGCCCGTTTGCCCTTAAGATCTGCGAAGAAAACGCCCTTGTCCGGGTCGTAGGACTTCAGACTTATGTCCCAGATGCCGCAATTGAAATGAATCACGGCGGCCTTTCCATTCCCCAGCATGCGCTTCAGTGCTGAGTCAATACCATCCAAGGTCCATTTGCTGGTTGTGGCGGCGCCGATCTTGACGTCGACCGTGTCCTTGAGCGTTTCCTTCACATACTTGCCGTAGCCACTAATGCAGACGGAATCACCAATGATCACGGCCGTCGGCAAGGTCTTTTCATTGCCGGCCGCCCTCAAGGCCAGAGCGGGGAGCAAAAAGGTCAAGAGCAAGACAGGGAGAATTAATTTTTTCATGACCATCGA